>CAYNHL010000009.1:0-56514 GCA_964397015.1 uncultured Desulfobacterales bacterium
ATTGTCTCCCAGCCGATAAAAGGGAAAAATCCGGTAAAAAAAGTTTTATCGGCGTGCATTGTCGCTATCTCCATCATACAGTCCATGTTGATCATCCGGAAGTTCAAGCCCGACGCGGTACTGGGTCTGGGAGGGTTTTGTTCCTTTGCCGTTGTTTTCAGCGCCCGCCTTTTGGGAATCCCGACCGCCATTCAAGAACAAAACTGCATTCCGGGAATTACAAACCGGCTGCTTTACAGGTTTTCAAAAATTGTTTTCACCGCTTTCAAAGATACCCGTGGATTTGAAGATCCTGAAAAAGTCATGCATACTGGAAACCCAATCCGCAAAACCAGGGCGGCAACTTCTATTGACACAGACAAAGGGCAGGACAGGAACAATGACAGGTTCACGATCCTGATTACCGGCGGCAGCCAGGGAGCCCGAAGTATCAACAGGGCAGTGGTCCAGGCAGTTTCTCTGCTTTCGGACAAAAAGGATCTTTATCTTATCCACCAGACAGGGAAGGCGGATGAAAAGCAAATCCAGGAAGATTACCGGCGACTCGATGTCGAACACAGGGTCCGGGCGTTTTTCACTGACATGCCGCAGCAGCAGGACAGTGCCGATCTCGTCATCTGCCGCGCCGGGGCAGGCACCCTGTTTGAACTTGCTGCAAAAGGCCTGCCGGCCATTTTAATCCCGTATCCCCATGCAGCCGATGATCACCAGACGGCCAACGCTGCTGCAGTGGAACACCAGGGAGCCGGCATCATGATAAAAGAAACGCAGCTGACACCCCGGGGACTGGCTGAAAAAATCGATTTCCTGCGAAACAACAAAGATGTCCTTTTAAAAATGAAAAAGGCCTCCAGGTCCCTGGCCATGGAAAATGCGGATGAAATAATTGCCGGTCAACTTCTGGAACTGGCAAAGAGGGTGGCATAGATATGTACCAGAAAAATTATCACATTCATTTTGTCGGCATCGGCGGCATCGGCATGAGCGGAATTGCAGAACTGCTGCTGTCTCTGGGCTACACGGTCTCCGGCTCCGATCTCAAACTCAGCGGTATAACACGGCGGCTTGAAAAACTAGGGGCGACTGTATTTCAGGGTCACAGCGGCGAACAGATCAACGGGGCATCCGTGGTTGTCACCTCTAGTGCCATTCCCGCTGAAAATCCGGAGGTGCTTGCAGCCACAGCTCAATCCATCCAGATCATCTCCCGGGCAGACATGCTCGCGGAACTGATGAGGATCAAATATGCCATTGCCGTATCCGGCGCCCACGGCAAGACATCGACCACTGCCATGATCGCCCATATACTGAACCAGGCCGGCCTTGACCCTACCGTGGTCATAGGCGGCCTCCTGAAAAACCTGGGAACCAATGCCCTTCACGGAAAGGGTGATTTTATCGTTGCCGAAGCCGATGAAAGCGACGGATCCTTTTTAAAGTACACCCCGGCCATTGCCGTGGTCACCAATATTGACCTTGAACACCTTGATTTTTACAAGGATATCGAGGACATCAAGAAAGCGTTCATTACCTTTATCAATTCCGTCCCGTTCTACGGCCTGGCTGTCCTGTGCCTGGACAACAACCATATCCAGGATATCCTGCCGAGGGTCAAAAGCCGCCACATCACTTACGGCCTGTCCGCACAGGCGGATGTCAGGGCTGCTGACATTAAGCTTGCCGGTACCAGGAGCCGGTTTACAGTATTTCATAAAGATACACCCTTAGGTGAACTCCAGCTGAACCTGTCCGGCCGGCACAACATACTGAATGCACTTGCCGGTATTGCAACAGGAATAGAATTGAACATCGGTTTTTCCGGCATCAAGGATGCCCTGGAAAAAATAGACGGTGTCCAGAGACGGCTCGAGATAAAGGGAGAAAAAAAGGGGATTCTGGTCATGGACGACTACGGCCACCACCCCACTGAAATAACGGCGACACTGACAGCCGTCAGGGAAAGCTTTTCAGACCGCCGCCTGATAGTTCTTTTTCAACCCCACCGGTATTCCAGGACCCGGGCATTGTTTGACGAGTTTACCCGGTCCTTTTACCAGTCCGATATCCTGTTGATCCTGCCCATTTATGCTGCAAGTGAACCGGAAATCGAGGGGGTGAATTCCGTTCTGCTGTGTGAAAATATCCAGGCACACGGCCACAAGAACGTGCATCATGCCCAGGGATTCAACGAGGCATTGTCACTTATTTCAAAGCAGCTCAAACAAAATGACCTGGTACTGACCCTGGGGGCGGGCGATATTTACCTGCTGGGTGAAAAACTTCTGGAAGTGATTTGATTATGACAAAAATACAATCCCATGCATACCGGCAGTTTGTCAAAATATTCTCCCTGCGCGAGAACGAGCCGCTGAAGAATCACACATCTTTCAAGGTAGGCGGTCCGGCCGACCTGTTCGTCCGTCCTGGAACATTAGAAGAGCTGCAGCGCCTGATCATGGCTGCAAATTCACTTGAAATCCCGGTAACGACAATTGGCGGCGGTACCAATCTTCTTGTCACTGACAAGGGAATAAGAGGACTTGTTATCAATACTTCAGGACTTACCGGCCCCATTGATACACATTTAGAAAAAAACGGGACAGTCCGTCTGGTGTCTCCTGCCGGAAACCGCCTGAGCACGATCTGCCGTTATGCATTGGACAACGGCCTTTCAGGCCTTGAATTTGCCGCCGGTATACCGGGCACCATCGGCGGAGCCGTCAGGATGAACGCAGGTACTCCGGATGGTGATATGTCCGGTATTGTCGGGCATATCAAAACCATTGACAGATCAAATGCATCTGTTTCTACCACGGACAGGTCCGGTTTGACTGCCGGGTACCGCCATATGAAAATTCCCGGAAAAGTCATGGCTGATATAATTATAATAGAAGCCGGGCTCCTGCTTGAACCCGGAGACCCTGACGTCATTTCAAACCGCCATGCTTCATTCATGAAAAGACGTAAAGCCACCCAGCCCTTATCCAGTCCCAGTGCAGGATGTATATTCAAGAACCCGGACGGACAAAAATCAGCCGGTGAACTGATCGACCAGTGCGGATTGAAAGGGCACCGGGCCGGCCAGGCAATGGTATCTGAAAAACATGCCAACTACATTGTCAATACCGGCCAGGCTACTTGTGAACAGATTATGACCCTTATGGATATCATAAAAAAAAAGGTATGGGAGAGATACCGCATCGATTTAAAAGCAGAGGTCAAAATTGAAGGCGAACTCTAAAATAACACCCAACCGGTACAGGCCGGCGCCGAAAAAAAACAGGCAGGGCGGCAAAAAGAAACGCCTGAACAGAAGCGAAAGTCTGAAATTGATCCTGGGATTCTTTCTTGTTGTTGTCATCAGTCTCACAGCTGTATTCATCCATGATTTTTTCATGCAGTCTTCATGGTTTCGCATCAGGCAGGTGACTGTTTCAGGACATGACATGGCAACACGGCAATCAATTTGTTCCCTTGCCGGCCTTGAAAAAACCGACACGGTGTTTTCCATCAACCGTGGCCATATCCAAAAACGAATTGCATCCCATCCCTGGATTGAATCGGCTTCAGTATCAAGGGTATTGCCCAATCGCCTTTCAATTTCAGTAACCGAACATCAGCCGCTTGCAGTAGTTCAGGTTGCCGGGGATGTAAAACTCATAATCAACCGCAAAGGCAGACCATTCACAGAACTGATGCCGGAGGACGGCCTTGCGGGCACTCTCCCTGAAATCAAGGGGCCTGTCCTTGAAAAGACAGAAGGCTCTCATGCTTTCAACGGAATCGCATTTGAGGCAGCCATGGCCCTGCTGAAAAAAGAAACAGGCCTGGATATCAGGCATATATACTGCAATGAAAACACAGGCATCACGGTTGAAACAGCAAATCTGTTTCCTGCCGCGCTAAGTGTTGACAACAGGCTGGTCAGTCTCAAGCTGGGATTCGATCGTTTTCCACAAAAACTCAAACAGGCAGAAACCATTGTGTCCTACATGAAACAGTACATGCCCCACAAACAAATCCATGCCATGGATCTGTTCAGCACCCAGACAATATTTGTAAAAACAACAGACATAGAAACTCTGCACAACACTTTAGAAAAGGGGGTTTGATTTTGCAGGGAAACGAAAAAATAATTGTAGGCCTGGATATCGGCACCACGAAAATCTGTGCAGTTGTCGGGGAATACATCGATGATGAGATAAACATCATCGGTGTCGGCACCCATCCCTCCACCGGCATGCGCAAGGGAACGGTCGTCAATATCGAATCAACTGTGGATTCCATCAGAAAGGCGGTTGAAGAGGCTGAACTCATGGCTGGATGTGACATATCATCGGTATATGTCGGGATCGCCGGGAACCATATCAAGGGGTTCAACAGCCACGGCATCATCGCCATCAAGGGCCGTGAAATATCGGACCAGGATGTCGAACGTGTGGTCGATGCTGCCAAGGCGGTGGCCATTCCCACTGACAGGGAAATTCTTCATGTCATTCCCCAGGAATTCATAGTGGATGACATGGAATCCATACAGAATCCCGTGGGCATGACCGCTATCCGGCTGGAGGCCAAGATACACATTGTCACAGGAGCGGTATCCTCGGCCCGGAATATCGTCAAATGCTGTAACAGGGCCGGCCTTGAAGTCTGTGATATCGTTCTTGAAAGCCTGGCGTCCGGCGAGGCGGTACTGACCGGTGAAGAAAAAGAACTCGGGTGCGCCCTGGCCGATATGGGAGGCGGCACAACTGACCTTGCCCTGTTCAAGGACAACAATATCAAGTACATTTATGAACTTACACTGGGCGGTCACAACCTGACCAACGATATCAGCGTGGGCCTTCGCACCCCTTTGCCGGAAGCGGAAACAATCAAAGTCAAACACGGCACCTGTGTCCCCCAGAATATCAAGCCCGGGGAAACCATCGATGTACCTGCTGTTGGCGGACGCGAACCCAAAAGACTGTCCAAGGGAATCCTGGCTGAAATCCTGGAACCAAGGGTGGAGGAAATATTTTCTTTACTCAAACACGAACTGTATGCCAGCGGCCTTGAAAACTCATTTCCAGCAGGATTTATCATCACAGGCGGCAGTGTCCTGCTGGATGGCATCACCCAGGTGGCGGAATCGGTATTCAACGTGCCGGTCCGCATCGGTGAGCCTGATAAAATCGGAGGGCTCAAGGACATAGTGAAAAATCCGGCTTATGCCACTGCAGTCGGCCTGGTTATATACGGTAACAAGAACAGCTGCCGGGTAATTTTCAAGGACAGTGATCAAAATGTGATCAAGCAGATAATCAATAGAATGAAACAATGGTTTAAAGATATTATTTAATTAACCTTAGGAGGTGGATGATGACGTTTTCCTATCTTGAAAGTGACAATTCAGCAAAAATCAAGGTAATCGGTGTCGGAGGAGCCGGTGGCAATGCAGTGAACAACATGATTGATTCCAAGCTCAAAGGGGTCACCTTCATTGTGGCCAACACCGATGCCCAGGCCCTGGAGTTTTCCCGGGCAGAAACAAAAATCCAGCTGGGCACCCAACTTACCGAAGGACTAGGGGCCGGTGCAGATCCCAATGTCGGCCGCGAAGCCGCCCATGAAAACATTGATGAAATTCGACAGTCCCTCGAGGACAGCCACATGGTTTTCATCACCGCCGGGTTCGGAGGCGGCACCGGAACAGGCGCCGCCCCTGTCATTGCTGAAATCTGCAAGGACCTTGGTGTACTGACTGTTGCCGTTGTATCCAAACCCTTTTCCTTTGAAGGCAAAAAAAGAGAAAAAATTGCCATGGAAGGGCTGGAAAAGCTTCAGGGCATAACCGATACCGTTATTACAATTCCCAACGACAGGCTCAGGGGCATCGCACCCAAGGGTGCCAGAATGCTTGACATGTTCATCAAGGCGGATGAAATCCTTCACCACTCCGTAAAAGGCATAACAGACCTGATCATGATGCCCGGCCTGGTCAACCTGGACTTTGCAGATGTCCGGACCACCATGAGAAAAGCCGGCATGGCTCTGATGGGCATCGGAATTGCCAGCGGTGAAAACCGTGCCACAGAAGCTGCGGAAAAAGCCATTTCCCACCCGCTGCTGGAAGATATTTCAATTTCAGGCGCCAAGGGTGTGCTCATGAACATTACCTCGAGCAGTGACTTGACCATGGATGAAATGACCGAAGCTTCCGAACGTATTTACAAGGAAGTCGGAGATGATGCGGAAATCATCTGGGGCCAGACCATTGACGATTCCCTGGGTGATGAAATGCGGATCACTGTCATTGCAACGGGAATCGGACAGGATGACAAGACGGTCAATGCCCGTATCCACCGCTTTGAAACTGCAGCACACGCAGCCAGGGCTTCCCGGCCAGCAATGCCCGCAAAGGAGACGATGGAATCCTTTTCTAACCGGGACAACAATACCCGGGGGCGTGTCCGGCAGCCTACCGAAGAGGAGCTGGCCAACTGGAATGAATTTGACAGTCCGATAGTTGTCAAGCACAAAAAAGCGGTTGGATCAGATGAGCTGATTCATGATTATCCATCATATGATTATGACAATAACGATCTGGAGGTACCCACATTTTTAAGGCGAAAAGCTGATTGATGAATGAAATCCAGGCGGCCTCAATCACCAACGGATAAATCCGCTGCCGAAACGGGAAGCATCTTCAAACAGGGCCGGGGCCTTGTAAAGGCGGCGCTGGTCTACCCCAACACATACAGGACCGGTATGTCGAACCTGGGGTTCCAGACGGTATACCGCCTGGCAAATGAACTGAAGCATGTCCAGTGTCAGCGGGTATTTCTTCCTGACAGGCAGGATTTTTCCCAGAGAATTGTTTCGGTCGAAAGTCACCAGCCCCTGGATCAGTTTGACATCATTCTGTTTTCAATTTCATTTGAAAACGATTTTATACATCTTGTTCACCTCCTTAGGGAAGCAGGCCTCCCACCGCGATCATCCGATCGAAACACCATCCACCCCCTGGTGGTCGCGGGGGGAGTCGCCTGTTTCCTGAACCCTGAGCCCATTGCAGATTTTATCGACTGTTTTCTTTTAGGAGAAGCGGAACAATTGATCAATGGGTTTTTCAACCTTTACGACCGGTATCCGGACCGGTCAACGCTGCTTGACATTATAGAATCAAACCTTCCCGGGGCGTATGTCCCTTCCCTGCGCAGTCCAATATGCTGGCAGCCGCCACAAACTGCCGGCCCCGAACCTGAAATCCCTATACAGCACGTGCCCGACCTTTCAGGTATCGTGACCTGTACCCAGGTGCTGACCCGGCATACGGCTTTCAGTCAGCGGGTGCTGATCGAGACCGGCAGGGGGTGTCCCCATGGTTGCCGGTTCTGCAGTGCCGGATTCATCTACCGCCCTCCCAGGACATATCCCTTGTCCAATATTGTTCAGGCCATGGACAGTGCGTCCATGATCACCCCCAGGATAGGACTGGTCAGTTCAGCCGTATCCAACCACCCTGACATCAACCAGATCTGCAGTCATGGCATCGAAAAACAACTGGACCTTTCGTTTTCATCACTGCGGGCGGACGCCCTGACCGAAGATCTTGTCAGCGGCATGGCCAGATCCGGCGTAAAAACTGCTACCATAGCACCTGAAGCAGGTTCCCAGCGAATGCGGGACACCATCAACAAAAAACTGGATGAAGCAGTCATCCTCTCCTGTGTAAGCCGGTTTATCAATGCCGGCATCCCCAATCTCCGCCTGTATTTCATGATCGGGCTGCCCCATGAAACAAAAGACGATGTTCAGGCCATTGTCGATCTGACGTTGAAAATCAAGCATACTTTTTTAGAATGCTCCAGAGAACAGCATCGCATCGGAACTATTACGCTGAGCATCAACCCGTTCATCCCCAAACCCGCCACTCCTTTCCAGTGGGCGGCCATGCAGCCACTGAAAATTCTGCGCAGCAGAATGAACCTTATCAAATCCGGCCTCAAAAAAGTTTCAAACCTGAAAATATCTTTTGAGTCCCTGAAACAGGCAAGGATAAACGCCCTGCTGTCCAGGGCCGACCGCACAGGGTCAAAGATCATTGAAGAAGCTCTAAAAAACGGGTGGACACATGTGCTCAAATCATTTCCAGACTATGTAAATACCGTGGTACACACTACGCATGACCCTGATACTGTTTTTCCCTGGGAATTTCTTGACAGCGGGGTTGCCCGTTCATTTCTGCTTGACGAATACAATCGTGCCGGGCGTGCAAGGACCACACGGGCCTGCCCCATGATTGACTGCAATGACTGCCGCCTGTGTAAAAATTAAAGCTGACTGATATACCTGAGCAGTGAATTTATTACGCTGATACACAAGGCAGCAAGAATCGTGGTACCAAAACCGCTGATTTCAAAGTTATTTACAACACGATCCGTGATCCACAGCAAAACAGCATTCACGACAAATATGAACAGCCCCAGTGTGAGAATGATCAACGGCAGGGAAACTAACACCAGCAGCCAGCACGGGTGTTTTTCATTGAAATTTCATTTTTTTCTTGTGTATATTTCCAATTAATTTTATAAGATATCTTTGTTTTCAGGTGTCAAAAAGATTGAATTGTAAGATGATGCCGTGAAACAACGGATCATCAGGAATAAAAGACAACGTAACAGAACTTAGGAGGTTGTATGACAACATTCGTATTTGGTCATAAAAATCCGGACACGGATTCAGTGGTAGCGGCCATTGCACTTGCAGATCTCAAGAAAAAACTCGGTGAGGATATTACACCGGCAGTCCAGGGAAAGCTGAACCCTGAATCAACTTTTGTCCTCGGCAAGTTCGGTGTAGCCGCTCCTGAAGTGGTGACGTCCTTTGCCGGCAAAGACGTTTACCTTGTGGATCATTCCGATTTGGCCCAGAGCCCTGATGACCTGGGTTCAGCCAATATTCTCGGCATTGTGGACCACCACAAGCTCGGCGACGTCACTACAGGTCAACCCCTGGAGTGCTGGATCTGGCCGGTAGGCTGCACCTGTACGGTAATCGCTTCCATGTATAATTTTTTCAAAAAGGATATTCCAAAGGATATCGCCGGCATCATGCTCTGTGCCATCCTGAGTGACACGGTTATTTTCAAGTCCGCCACCTGCACGGACACGGACCGTGAAATCTGCGACCAGCTTGCCGGAATCTGCGGTGAAAAAGATCTCGAAGCGCTTGGTATTGAAATGTTCAAGGTGAAATCAGCTGTTGAAGGAACCCCGGTTCGCGAGCTTGTTTTCCGTGATTACAAAGACTTTGACATGAGCGGCAAGGGCGTGGGGATCGGACAGCTCGAACTGGTGGACCTTTCCATCGTGGACGGTGTAAAGGCTGACCTGGCCGCGGATATTGCGGCACTTAAACAGGAAAAAGGCCATCACAGCGTATTCCTGATGCTCACGGACATTATGAAGGAAGGCACTGAACTGCTTATTGCATCCGATGATGCATCCGTTGTCGAAAAAGCTTTCGGTGTCACCCCTTCAGACGGCAAAGCCTGGCTTGACGGCGTAATGAGCCGCAAAAAACAAATAGTTCCAAACTTTGAAAAAGCGTTTGGCGCATAAAGCAATTCAAGGGAACCGGTTCAATATTTCAAAGGACCGGTTCCCGGCTATTCTTTCCCTGCCTGGCTCAAGCGGCATATGGCATTGACTTTCCCGGAAAGCGCAACCATGTCAAACGGTTTGAGAATATACCCGTCACAGCCTTTTTCAACCAGCTGTTCTATTTTTTCCTTTTTACTGTAACCCGAAGAAATCAATACCCTGACAGACGGCTGTATCCGCCTGATTTCCTCAAATGTCTGCTCCCCATCCATGCCCGGCATCACCAGATCGAGAATCACCATGTCAAAGTTTTTATCAGGCGCTTTTATGGCTTCTATCGCTTCTTCTCCGCCGGTGACTGCCGTGACCCGGTATCCCATTGCAGTCAGCATTTCAGAGCATACTTCAATAACCCCTGGTTCATCATCGACCAGCAGGATATTTCCCCTGCCGCAGATAACCGTCTGTTCCGGGTCGGGCTCTGTCATGGGATCTGCGCTTGTTTCCTGCGCAGGAAGAAAAAAGGAAAACAGGCTGCCCCGGCCGGGAACGGAGTCCGCTTTTAAAATACCGTTGTGGCTCTTGACAATCCCATAGGCAGTGGCCAATCCGAGCCCGGTTCCTTTTCCCTTCTCCTTGGTCGTAAAAAAGGGATCAAATATCTGGTCGATAATATCCTTTGAGATGCCGCACCCGGTATCGGACACCGTCACTTTCACATGACATCCCGCCTGCTTGAGCCCGAATTCCTTGATGGAGTCCTCTGGAATCAAAACATTTTCAGATGACACATTGATGGTCCCGCCCGCCGGCATGGCCTGCAAAGCATTGACAAACAGGTTCATCAGAACCTGCTTGATCTGATCTTCATCAGCCTGCACACCCCACAGGTCAGGGGCAAGGTCCAGTGTGATCACGATATCTTTTTTGGTTCTGCCGAACATATCGACCGAAAGTTTTAAAAGGTTGTTGAGATCGATCACATGTGTTTCATCAAGGCCTTTCTGGGCAAACCCCAGCAACTGGCCGGCCATCCGGGCACCGCTGTGAATATAGGTTTCGATCCGGTTGAAACGTTCATATTCTTCCGAATCCGGGTCAAGCCCTTTTTTTGCCAGGGAAACATGGCCCTGGATGCCCATAAGGATATTGTTGAAATCATGGGCTATGCCGCCGGCAAGTGTTCCAATGGCCTGCATTTTCTGGGATTGACGAAGCTGATCCTCCAGCTGTATCCTTCGTGAAATATCTCTTGCCACGCAGTATATACCTAAAACCACCTGGGACCGGTCCTCTGAAGGCATGGTCATGGAAATGGCCTTGAGCTCGACAGACATATAAGAATTTACACCGAACAGGGGGCTGCCAGGGTCGCGGGAACTTTCGATCCTTTTCAAACGAAGGTGAAGACTTGTATCGCCTCCCCTTGGTTTACCGGAGGAATGCAGCCTATCCAGTCCTGACAGTTTTGGCACATCATCGGGATGAAGAATGCTGGAAAAATGCCTGTGGATCAATTCTTTTTTCTTTATTCCCAGCAGGTGTTCGAACTGATTGTTCACAAAGGTAAAGCAATAATCCAGGTCCAGGGTGAAAATGAGGTCCGGGGAATGGTTGACCATGTATTCATACTGTCTTTGGGCTGCAGCCAGCCGTGCTGTGACATGCCGGTTTTCACAAAGAAGTTTTTTCTGGCTCAATGCGTTCTTGACTGCCTTGACCAGATCCTCACAGGAAAAAGGTGTGACAAGATAATCCCATGCTCCCTGTTTCAGGGCCTTGACCGATGTTTCCACTGTTGCGGTCCCGGTAGTCATAATGACAACGAGATCTTTGTCAATGGCCAGCATACGGGCCATTAGATCAAATCCGGAGGCTTCGTTCAAATCTATCTGGAGGATTACCAGGTCAAACCCATTGCAGCGCACCTGGTCCATTGCCCTGACGATTGTCTTTTCGCCCGTAATTTCAAAACCCTCGGGCTTCAGGCAACAGCCTGCCTTATCGATATTGGCCTGCTCAGTATCAACGACAAGTATCCTTTCAGATCCCATGGACGCAACTATTTTTATACAGTGCGGGTCTCACCACGGCGGCCGAAACCAGATCAAAAGGATTGTCAATTTTCTGTTTCGTTTTCATAGCACAGCAGTCCGCACCTGAGGCACCGGCCGGCTTCCTGAAGGGCTGTTTCTTCTGAAAAACCTTGACCATCCGGCTGATCCGAACCTGTCTTCGCTCCCACGACATGCCTTGGTACCACCGGTACAAGTTCCAGTTTATCCACATCCTGAAGCACGGAATATCTTGTGATCAGGTTGGATGTGTCCTGGAAGGGAATTTCATGAACGACATGATGAATGGCGGCTGCGGCTTTCCGGCCTCCGTTGATGGCTGCTACCACGGAATGATACTCACTGATGACATCGTGGGGAGACAGCAGTCCGATTTCCTGCCTGTTTTCAGGAGGCTTGACCAGTTCGACAGCCTGCCAGTCTTCTTGTGTCTCCATTGGAGGGATATACCCCGGATCCGACTGAAGGTCGGTTGTTTCCTTTTCATGGCGAATCGAAAAAACCAGCTCGGGGAAACGGCCGGAGGCCAGCAGGAGGGTATCTGTGACTATATGTTTTGTTTCGCCTGTTTCAAGATCCATGCATTCAAGCCCGGTCAACCTGTCTTTGGTTCCTGTCATCCGGGTGATTCCGGCACGTTGAATGATTGTTACACCCTGGCCGGACAACTTTTTCAGCATATCTTCATCCATTGACTGACCTGGTGCTTTTCTGGAAACCAGGGTAATCTCTTTTACCCCTGCTTTATGCAGGCATTCCACTGCTTCAAGGGCGGAACTTTCACCACCTGCGATCACTGCGCGAGCTCCTAATTTACCCTTCAGAACATTGCGGGTCTCGCTGCGGAGCAGGTCAATCAAAAGCCAGGTACCCGGAATTACACTGGTTACATCATCGGCTTCATTCCTGGAAAGCCGGCTGTCCCATCCGCCGGTGGCGGTAAAAACAGCATCATATCCCTGGGCAAGCAGATCCCAGATGCTGAAATCTCTTCCAGCCTTCATCCCGGTTTTCATATCAACTCCCATGGCGGCAACGCCCTGGATATCCCATTCAAGGATATCCATTTGGAGCCGTTTTCTGGAGATGGCTTTCAGCAGGATGCCGCCCATTTTATCAGTGCCTTCAAACACGGTGACATCGTGACCGAGCCGGGCTGAAAAATAAGCGGTGGAAAGCCCTTCCACGCCGCCACCGACAACAGCCACCCGCTTTGAGCTTGCAGGCGCTTTATAGGGCACGGCACGGTCACTGCCCGACATGTCGTAATCACAGACAAAGCGCTTCAACTGGTTGATGGCCACGGATTCATCCTGAATCAGTCTGCGGCAGTTCATTTCACACGGTGCAGGGCAGATCCTGGAAATTACGGTTGGGAAAGGATTCCTTTCCTTTATCACCATAAGGGACTGTTTATAGTCCCCTTTTTTGATAAGCCTGATATACTCCCGTATATCGATACCGGTCGGGCAGGCTCTCTGGCATGGAGTCACGCAGTCATTGAGTGTATATTCACGCATTATCCTGCGGGTTACGGATGTAAGCCGGATAATTCCCTTGGGGCAGATTCGTTCACAGGCTCCGCATCCGGTACATTTTTCTACATCCACTTCAGGAAGGCCGTCCGTTCCGATTTTCAGTGCACCGAACATGCATGCCCTGACACAGGTCCCAAGACCCAGACACCCGATCCTGCAGGTTTTCATCCCGCCGAAAAGCATGACAGCCGCCCGGCAGTCAGACACGCCGGCATACCTGTAGTCGATATCGGAATTCTCGAGGTTGTAGTAACACCCGAGATCGGCAAATTCCGGTTCTTTTTCAGTCATGGAAACACCCATGATTTCGGCTATGGCCAAAGCTACATCCTCACCTGCGGCCACGCATGAATTCACATCCGCCTCTCCTCTTACCACGGCCTCTGCATTGGCGCCACATCCCGGCAGGCCGCATCCCCCGCAGTTGGCACCCGGCAAAACATCTGTAATGGCAACTACCTTAGGATCTTCATATACATAAAAGGTTTTGGACGCAACGGCGAGCACAGCTCCCATGGTAATACCCAGTCCACCCATCAAGACAATAGATTCGAGCATAGTTATTCCTTTTTTATAAGGATGGTCTTCAATATCTTTTTATCAGCAAACAAATCGACTATTGTATAATCATCCCGGCGTTAAAATGTCAATGGCATCCGCCTAAAAATTTTATTTCCGGCTGGATTGACATCATACTGCCGATATTATATTAAAGTGTCGATACCGCTACATAACCTATAACAGCATAAGGCCGAATCTTCTGAGAGTATAATTATGGAAAAGACAATAACACTCAATGATGTGCCGCTGATCTTCACCCCGGGCGAAACCATTCTCGATGTCGCCCTGAGACACGATATCTTCATTCCCACACTTTGTCACCTCAAAAATGCGACTCCCTCAAAGACATGCAGGGTCTGCGTCGTCGAACTCAAGGGGAAAAAAGAACTGGTAGAAGCCTGTGCTACACCAGCGGAACCGGATATGACCATTTATACGGATTCCCCGGCGGTAATCAGGGAACGCAAAGTCATCATCGGCAATCTGCTGAACAGCGGAAACCATAACTGTGCTATCAGAAGCATGGAATCCGATACCTGGACACAGTTTCAGATGCAGGTTCTCAAGGCGGATCAAAAAAATGAACTTTGTCCTGTATGGGGTGACTGTGAACTCCAGGATCTGGCCTATATGTACCAGGTTCAGACCTCGGCATCAGATGCCTCGCCCTGCCTGTACGCCACTGAGAGGGCCAACCCCTTTATCATCCGTGATTTTTCCAGGTGTATCCTGTGCGGCCGCTGTGTAAAAGCCTGTAATGAAATCCAGGTGAACAATGCCATTGAATTCGGTTACCAGGGCCTTGAAGCTAAAATAATAGCAGGAGAAGATGTCCCGCTCAAAGACTCTGAATGTGTTTTCTGCGGTGAATGTCTCCAGGCATGCCCTGTCGGAGCCCTGGTTCCGGAACGGTCATTCAGGCATGAGCGTTTTGTGGACACAAAGACTGTCAGGACTACCTGCTCTTATTGCGGCGTAGGATGCCAGATGGATGTCTATGTCCAGGACAATAAAATTGTCAAAATAGACGGCGCGGACAAGGACCTGCCGCCAAACAACGGCAGCCTCTGTGTCAAGGGCCGTTTCGGATACGATTTCGTGGCGGACGAGAACCGCCTGACAACCCCGATGATACGTAAAAACGGCGAGCTGGTAAAAGCCTCCTGGGAGGAAGCCATCAATCTTGTGGCTGAACGCTTCACCCGGATCAAGGAGACGGCGGGCCCGGACAAAATGGGGGTACTGACATCGGCAAGAGCGACCAATGAAGACAATTACATATCCCAGAAATTTACAAGGGCCGTGCTAAAGACAAACAATATCGACCATTGTGCCCGACTGTGACATTCTTCCACTGTAGCCGGTCTGGCTGCAAGTTTTGGAAGCGGTGCCATGACAAACACCATTGCCGATATTGAAACCTCCGATGTAATCCTGGTGACAGGGTCCAACACTACGGAAAATCACCCGGTGATCTCCACGTTCATCAAAAGGGCTGCCAAAAAAGGAAAAACACTTTTTGTGGTGGAACCCAGAAAGATAAAACTCACCGAACACGCACAAAAATGGCTCAGGCCCCAGCCGGGAACCGACATTGCCTGGATCAACGGCATGATGCATGTCATAATCAAAGAGAACCTCCAGGACAAGGAATTCATCGAAAACCGGACGGAGAACTTTGAAGCCCTTAAAGCCGCCATCGAAGATTATACCCCTGAGAAAGTAGAAACCATAACCGGCATCAAGGCACAGGATCTTGTCGAAGTGGCAAGGGAATTTGCCAGGGCAAAAGCCGCCAGCATCTGCTACTGCATGGGCATAACCCAGCATACCTGCGGTACTGACAACGTCAAGTCCCTTGCCAACCTTTCCATGCTGTGCGGACACCTGGGCAAGCCCGGAGGCGGCGTAAACCCCCTGCGGGGCCAGAACAATGTCCAGGGAGCCTGCGATATGGGCGGGTTGCCCAATGTGTTCACCGCCTACCAGAAAGTTGAAGACGATGCAGCCAGATCGGGATATGAAGCAGCCTGGGATATTACCGGCCTGTCTTCGACCCCGGGCCTGCCGGTTACTGAAATGGTTGAAAAAGCCTATCAGGGGGACTTTAAGTCTTTGTATATCATCGGAGAAAACCCGCTGGTATCCGACCCGGACCTGAACCATGCAAAAAAAGCATTTGAAAAACTTGATTTTTTGGTGGTACAGGATATTTTCCTTACTGAAACAGCTCAAATAGCCGATGTGGTGCTTCCGTCAAAATGCTTTGCTGAAAAAGACGGGACATTCACCAATTCCGAACGGCGGGTACAAAGGGTCAGACAAGCGGTCGAAGCCCCGGAAGGCGCGTGGGAAGACTGGCAGATCATCTGTGCCATCGCTGAAAAAATGGGCTATGCCATGCACTATGAAAGAGCTGAAGACATTTTTACCGAAATTGCACAAGTCACTCCATCATACCATGGTATTACCTGGGAGCGGATAGAGCATATCGGTATACACTGGCCCTGCCCCAACTCAACCCATCCGGGCACCCCCATTCTTCACACGAAAGCATTCACCCGCGGCAAAGGACTTTTCCATGCCATAGAACATGTTCCTCCGGCAGAACAGACTGATGACGATTATCCGTACATCCTGACCACCGGACGCGTCCTGTATCATTACCATACCGGAAGCATGACCATGAAAACCCGCGGCCTGAACACCCTTGCCCCTGAATGTTTTGTGGAGATTTCAGCTGCGGATGCCCTCAAACTGAAGCTTGAAAACGGAACCATGGCAGATGTCTCATCGCGCAGGGGATCCATAAAGGCCAGGGTAAATGTCTCTGACCGGGCTGTTGAAGGAACGGTTTTTATCCCGTTTCACTTTGCCAGCGCCGCTGCCAATGTACTGACCAATGCCTCGCTGGACCCCACGGCTAAAATACCTGAACTCAAGGTCTGTGCAATCCGTCTTGAGCCTTCTGCTGCCTGAACTGCTGCAGCACACGGTTAAAATCATCAGGCAGGGGGGCTTCAAACCTTAGACGGATACCGGAATAAGGATGCCTGAAGCTGATTTTCCAGGCATGGAGAAGCTGTCTTCCTACCTTTGAATTCCCGGCCCTGCGATTACGCCGGGTCTGATAGACCCGGTCACCCATGACTGGATATCCTGCAGCATATAAATGAACCCGGATCTGGTGAGTACGGCCGGTTTTCAACACCGCCTCGATCAATGCAGCAGTGTCGAACCGCTCTTTGACATGCCAAAGGGTTATGGCCGGTTTCACTGACGTGGTGCTGACAGACATCATTTTGCGCTTGACCGGGTGCCGGCCGATGGGCAGTTCAATCTTCCCTGATTCCGGGCCCGGATTTTTGTCCACCACTGCCAGATAACGCTTATCCACCCTCCGCTGTTTGAACTCTTTCAATAAAAATAAAAGCGACTGTCTTGTCTTTCCAACTACCATCACACCGCTGGTATCCTTGTCCAGGCGATGGACTATACCGGTCCGGACAGGATCATCAGCTGACGCGGCAATGGAAGGGTCATGGTTCAGCAGGGCATGGACCACTGTGCCTGTTTCATTCCCCGCACCGGGGTGCACCACAAGCCCGGCTGGTTTGTTGATCACCATCAGGTGAGGGTCTTCATACAGGATATCCAGGGTGACAGGTTCAGGTATAATGGAGAGAATGGCTTTTTCATTGTCCCGTCGACCCGTGATATGGTCTCCGGTCTTGACCCTGTATGACGGCTTTTTATGCATGCCTGCCACGAAAAGATCCCCGTGGAGGATCCATTCACAAGCCTGACGCCGTGAACAGCGGTCAAAAATCCTTGAAATCAATATGTCCAGCCGCATATTTTCATATGCCGGCGGCACTGAATAATCAATATACATCATTAAAAATGCCGGTGGAAAAACATCCACCGGCATAAAAAACTTTCATTTAAGAAAATTTAATGAAACAGGCTTTCTATTTCCTGCATCATGGCAGTTTCATCAATATCTTTGGCTGTTGACAGTTCCTGCACCAGAAGATTCTGTGCAGTATCGAGCAGTTTTCTTTCACCAAAAGAAAGGTCCTTTGCCAGCTTCAGCTGGAACAGATCCCTGTAAACTTCAGCAACGTCATAAATAGAACCGGTTTTGATCTTGTCCATGTATTCCCGGTAGCGGCGGTTCCAGGTCTGGTTATCGGTATTCTGGGCCTTCCCCTTCATGACCTTGTACACTTCGTTGACTTCATTTTCAGAAATCACCTCCCGCAATCCGACAGATTCGACATTGGATGTCGGTATCATGATCACCATACCGTTCTCGACGATTTTCATCATGTAGAAATCCATGTTCTCGCCATTGATCTCTTTGCTTTCGATGGATTCAATACAACCGACTCCGTGCGCCGGATAGACAGCAAGATCTCCTTTGAAAAATTCTGTTTTTGCGTTTTGTGTCTTTGCCTTTGTTTTCTTGGATTTGTCACCCATATGATACCCACCACTCTTTTAGTTAAAAGAAAAAACAAGTAACCCATTCTCAGGCAGGAAACCATATTTTGACAATATTGTCAACATGTTATTTTTACCATTAAGTAAGGAAACTCAGCAAACTATTGAAAAAGAACAGTATAACGAAGCGAAAATTTACCTGTTTATACACAGTTGCCATGGGATAAAATGGAAATCAATCCAGTAAAGGCTTATGATCAGGAAGCCCGGTTCCATGTATTCATGGCAGGAGTAACCCCTTCTTGAACAATGGCCCGGCATGCGGCAGCACCATTCTCAACGGTTTTTTCCAGAAGGTCCTCTTCTTCAGGGGAAAACCCGCCCAGCACATGGCTGGTCATATTGCTGCCGGCCGGCCGGCCCACGCCCAGGCGAAGCCGGATAAAATTTCTGGACCCAAAAGCCGATATGATGGAGCGGACCCCGTTATGCCCGCCGTGACCGCGATTTTGAACAATTTTAACGGTACCGAAATCAAGATCCAGATCATCATGGACAACCACAATGGTTTCCAAGGGAACCTGGTAATAGGCCGCAAGCCTCTGTATCGGCCCCCCGCTGAGGTTCATGTATGATTGTGGTTTTACCAGAAACAGCTGGTGGCCAAATACAGGGGCCTTTAAATATTCTGCATCAAATTTTGACCTGGTAAAGGAAAGGGAATGAAGTTTGGCAATCTGGTCCAAGACAAGAAACCCCAGATTATGACGGGTCCAGGAATACTGTTTTCCAGGATTCCCCAGACCCGTTATCATTTTAATCAAACTGCCCGTCATCGGGAAACAATCTATTCCCCGGCAGGTTCAGCCTCGGCAGACTCAGGCACTTCTACAGCCTCTTCTACATCGAGCAGATCCTCTTCGTCTTCTTCAACAAGTTCCTCGGCCTGAGACGGGGCAACAACCGTCAGAACGGTAAAATTCACTTCATGAGGAATTTCCACATTCTCACCGACAACGATATCTTCAACATGAACAACATCACCGATATCCAGGTTCGTAATATCAATGGTGATGACATCCGGGGCATCAGCAGGTTTGCAGATGACTTCGAGCTCACGCCTGATAACCTGGAGTGTGCCGCCGTTTTCAACCCCGAAGGATTTACCTGTTATCTCTACAGGTACATTGATGGTCACAACATTGTCCATGTTGATTTCATGAAAATCGACATGGTAGTATTCTATATTGAAAGGATCCATCTGGATTTCTTTCACGACCACTGTCCTGGGTTTGCCATATTCTTCACCTTCAATCCTAAGGTTCATGAACAGGCCGGATGTTCCATGATTTCTTACAATTTTTTCAAAATCCGACCGGACGACAGATATCATTGTCGGATCGACTTTCGGACCATATACAATAGCAGGGATTCCCTTGTTTCTTCTTATTTCCCGGGCTGCTCCCTTCCCTTTATATTGCCTGGCTTCTGCCTTTAATTCAATGAGTTCCAAAATTTTTTCCTCCATATCCGCACCTGGGTGCAGATCTAAAATTGATATGACCTATACAAACAGGGAATTAACAGAGTCCCCCCTGTAGCTGCGAATAATAGTTTCACCCACCAGCTTTGCAACCGACAGAATCTTGATTTTACTGCATTTTGCAGCGGCATCGGACAAAGGAATGGTATCAGTCACCACCAGGCTGTTGATGGATGATGCCTCTATTCGTTCAATTGCAGGCCCGGACAAAACAGGATGGGTTGCATAGGCGTTGACTTCACGGGCACCTTTTTCCTTGATGACACCGGCCGCTTCGGTCAATGTGCCTGCAGTATCGACCATGTCATCCAGAATCAGGGCAATCTTGTCCTGAACATCACCGATGATTGCCATGGCCTTTGCCTCGTTGGGAGCACTTCGTCTTTTGTCGACTATAGCAAGCCCTGCATCGAGCCGCTTGGCATAGGCTCTTGCCCGCTCCACACCGCCGGCGTCCGGGGAAACGACCACAAGGTCTTCACTGGCATAATGACTGATGATATGATCTATAATGATGGGGGCGGCATAAATGTTGTCCACCGGCATATCGAAAAATCCCTGTATCTGTCCCGCATGCAGATCAATGGTTATAACCCTGCTCACACCGGCGGTCATGAGAAGGTCTGCCACGAGTTTTGCACTGATAGGAACACGCGGTGATACTTTTTTGTCCTGCCGGGAATATCCGAAATAAGGTATGACAGCAGCAATCTTGCTGCCTGACGACCGTTTGAATGCATCGATAAGCAAAAGCAGTTCTACCAGGTGATCATTCACCGGGTGGCAGGTGGACTGAATGACATAGACCTCCTGCTTCCTTACATTTTCATGGATTTCAACCTGTATCTCACCATCGCTGAAACGGCTTAGTTTCATCAGGCCAAGGGGCTTGGCCAGGTATTCAGCCACCTTCTGGGCAAGAACCGGATTTGAATTCCCGGCAAAAATTGACAGGCCGTTCATAGCATTTTCCTTTAACTGGCAAAAGTTAAATTTGGCTGGGGCGAGAGGATTCGAACCTCTGAATGCAGGGATCAAAACCCTGTGTCTTACCACTTGACGACGCCCCAAAATGTTTTTTTGGAATACAGTTACCGGAATGAAGTCAAAAAAACAGCCGGCTTACCCTCCCATTCCGCCTCAAGAGATTTTAACGCACGTCTGGCCGTTCCATGATCCGGATATAGTGCAAAAAGAGCAGCCCCGCTTCCTGTCATGAAAACCCTTCTTCCCAGCAACCGTTCCATCTTTTTCTTCGCTGCACCAATTTCCGGATACAGGCAGCACGCAGGCTCTTCAAGGTCATTGTGCAGCAGCTCGCAGATTTCGGCTCCCTGTTCCCTCGAACATATATTCAAACTGTCTCTAATATTACAATTCTGGATTTTTGTCAATCTAAAATCAAATTTTTTGTATACCTCCCGCGTGGATGCCTCGATACCTGGATCACATATCACGGCAAAATACCGCCCTAAAGTCCGGCAGATCTCGAGCCGCTCTCCAATGCCCGTAGCCACCGCCGGAGCATCCAGCAGAAAAAACGGCACATCGGCCCCTAGTTCAAGACCGAATTTCATCAGTTGCTCCAGTGAAAAAACGTCGTCATGCACCCTGTTCAATGTTTTCAACACGCAGGCGGCATTGCTGCTGCCGCCACCCAGCCCCCCACCCACCGGAATGTTTTTGGTTATGGTCAGGGTCAAAGGAGCATGGTGTTCTGCCTGGCGGGCCGGCAAGTTGTCATAGAAAATGCGGGCCGCCCGCCAGGCCAGGTTGGTATCATCTTCAGGCACAAGGGGATGACTGCACAAAACACGCATCCTGTTACCCGAAAAGTCAAACACCAGGTCGTCGCTCAAGCTGATCTGTGTCATAAGTGAACACAACTCATGATAACCGTTCTTTCGCAGGCCGGTCACATATAAAAACAAATTCAGTTTTGCAAAAGAACTTATTTTCAGGATGATCGTTTTTCCTCTACATAGGCAATCCGGATCTCACTTAGCAAGGTCCTTATCAGGTTGGCCTCTTCTGCATCCAGGTTGCCGGCGGTTTTCTGTTCAAGCATGGCGATTATATCGATACTGTGCTTTGCCAGCCCCAGGTTCACTTCCTTCATACCAGTCTGCGGATCTTCGATTCTGCCAAGCTGTACCAGTACTGAAGAATAAAGGGACAATACAAAGCTCGAAAAATCAACTTTGGGAAATCCGGGCCCCTTGTCCGGCCCTTTTTCTGTTGACCCGTCCTTCATCACGAATCCGTTTCCTTCAGGCATATCAACTCTCCCTGTGATTACACTTGATTTTCAACTGTCCATTTTACCTTGAACGATTGTTTTACAATGGATGCAAGGTATTCTCCAACATGGAAATTTTCGATCCTGTATATCTTTTCATGGCTTTCCAGCTCCATGTTCACCTCATCCGTCACCCGCACCACGCGGACATGCTTCAACCCTTTCAATCCCACCCCCTGACATTTAACCACCGCCTCCTTTGCGGTAAAACACCTGAAAAAAGAGGTTTTCCGGTCTTCGGGAGCGAAACAGGCGGCCTCATCAGGCGGCACAATGCGGTTATACAATGCCGATGATACCGGCCGGACCTGTTCAATATCAATCCCGGAACAAACCGGGGAAACAATACCGGCTACCATGCCCGGTTTATGGCTTACAGACCAGTGATTCCCGTTTGACGGGCACGGCACCCCATGCCCATCCTTTTCAAACCGGCCTGTTTCAAGCCCGGCTTCCATGGAAGATTTTTCAAGGCATTGCCGGGCCAGGCGGCTCAAGGCACGGTTACGTTCCCTGATTGTCAATTGCCGTATCTTTGCCGGCACATGCATCAGCACCGGATAAATCATCAGGCATCAGCCCTGTAGTCCAGGTCCAGCGTTATTATCACGTCTGCCACCGTGGTTCCTTCGCCTTTTGCATGAACAAACAGGGGATTGATATCCAGCTCGGCAATCATGGGATGATGATCCACCATCGCCCTGAGACTGACCAGGTTTTTTTCCAGCATCTCTATGTCTGATGGAGGTTTCCCTCTCAGGCCCGTCAACAGGGGGTAACCCTTGATGCTCTTGACCATTCTCCGGACGGCGTTCCTGCCCATAGGGGAAAGTCGGAAGGCCACATCCTTGTAAACTTCGACAAAAATCCCTCCAAGTCCGAACATGACTGCATGACCGAAATTGGGGTCCCTGTTAACCCCAAGTATGACTTCTACGCCGTCATCTGCCATTTTCTGGACCAGAATGCCGTCAATACGGGCATCTTTGTTGTATTTCTTGCAACGCTCCAGGATGTTGTTATAAGCGGATTTTACATCTTTGGCATTTTCCAGCCGGACAACCACCCCGCCGGCATCGGACTTGTGAAGGATATCCCGGGATACAATCTTCATCACAACGGGATATCCCAGTTCCCGTGCAATTTTAGCCGCCTGTTCCGGGCTGTTGGCAAGCTTCATGGCAGCCGGCCTGAAACCGTAACATTTCAATATCTCGCTGCCGTCCAGTTCGCCAAGGATGTTGCGGCCTTCTTCCATATACCTGTTTATAATCCTTTCAGCTCCGGCTACATCATATTGAAGGTTGTATTCAGGCAGCAGCCTCCTTGAAAGCCATTTGACCCCTTCTCTCAGAGCGCCTAAGGCCCGGGCCGCACTTTCAGGAAAATGATACACCGGTATTCTGTTTTTCTGCAGCAGCTTTACCCCGTCTGACACATCCACAACCCCCATGAATGCACATACAATGGGTTTTATGCTGTTCTTCGAAATGCGGACGATGGCTTCGGCCGTACCGATAGCATCTGTCATGGACTGCGGGGTGAGAATAATGAGCACTCCGTCTACGTTCCGGTCGCTGAGAACGGTGGCCAGGGTATTGTCATACCGGTCTTTTGCAGCGTCGCCGATCACATCGACAGGATTGTGGAAATTGGCTGTGGCGGGCAGGTATTTTTTCAGCTCGGCAACGGTCTCTTCAGAGAACCTGGCCAGCTTGAGGCCGGACTGCTCAGTCATATCCGTAGCAATAATACCGGGACCGCCTGCATTGGTGACAATGGCGATATTGTCTCCGGTGGGATATTTGGTGCTTGCAAAGGCCTGGGCATAATCAAACAACTGATTGACCGTATCACACCTGAGAATGCCGGACTGGGTAAAGATGGCACTGTATATAGCATCTGCGCCTGCCAGGGCACCGGTATGGGACGCTGCCGCCGCCGCGCCGGCTGTGGAAGATCCCGATTTAATGGCAATGACATGGGTAGGGTTTGTACCAGAGGTCATTTTCTGCACCTCTGAAATAAAAGTTTCACCGTTCCTGGACAATTCTTCCATATAAATCATGACCACGTCCGTATCCGGGTCTTTATGATAGTATCTCAGCAGGTCAAGTTCATCCACATCCGCCTTGTTGCCGATGGAAATGAACTTTGAAAATCCGAACCCCCGGTCGGCGGCAAAATCAAGAACTGCGGTACACAACGCCCCGCTCTGGGAAATAAACGACACATTTCCGGCCACAGGCATCCTCGCGGAAAAACTGGCATTCAGGCTGACTTTCGGTGACGGGTTGATTACTCCGAGACAATTGGGCCCTACCAGCCTGACCCCTGCATTTGCACACAGCGACTGGATTTCTTTTTCAATACGTGCGCCCTCCCCTCCTACCTCCTTGAAACCGGCCGATACGATTACGATCCCCTTGACATTTTTGGAGATGCAGTCCTTGACAGCCTGGAGGGCCAGTGGCGGCGCCAGGATAATCATGGCAAGGTCGACCGGATCAGGAATTTCGAGGATACTGGCATGGCATTTTACACAGAGAACGGATTTTGCCTTGGGATTAACCGGGAAAAGGGTACCTTTATAGCCGCCGGACAGAATATTGGCAAAAATATCATGCCCTACCTTTCCTTTGGTTGTCGAAGCTCCGATAACCGCAATGGCTTGAGGTGAAAAAATTGCGTCCAGTTTATCCATCAGGACTCCTTAGCTTGTTTATCGTGAACAATCGTCTCCAGGCTTAAAACCACAGAAATCATTCTACCATCCGGCCTGCGGGCAAACAACCTGTTTTTCACAGTGCAACATAAAAAAAAGGGCTGTGCCGGCAGACATCACCGGGACAGCCCCTGGTTATACAGTTACGGCAGTATGAACAGCCCCTGGATTATGCTTTCAGGCTCAGCTGTGCAGATCTTAGGGTGTTTTTCATGAGCATGGCAATGGTCATCGGCCCTACCCCGCCGGGTACCGGGGTGATCTTCCCGGCAATTTCCCTGGCAGCCTCAAAATCCACGTCTCCCTTGAGAATGGCCTTGCCTGTTTTTTCGTTCATTCCCACCCGGTTAACCCCGACATCGATGACAGTGGCACCCGGCTTGATCCACTCGGGCTTCACGAGATCAGGTACACCTGCCGCTACAATCAGGATGTCCGCGCGCTTACAGTGAGCGGCCAGATCCTTGGTACGGGTATGCACTATGGTCGTGGTGCTGTTGGCACCGACCCCTTTCTGGGCCATCATCACGGCAATTGGTTTGCCCACGATATTGGACCGCCCGACAACCACAACTTCCGCACCTTCCGTTTCAGTACCTGACCTTACGATCATTTCCTGGATGCCGGCCGGAGTACAGGGCAAAAAACGCACTTCATCCCCGCCTATCATCAGGCGGCCGACATTGACCGGATGGAATGCATCCACATCTTTGTCCGGATCAATGGCATTCAATACCTTTTTGTCATCGATATGCTTGGGCAGCGGAAGCTGCACCAGTATGCCGTGAATATCAGGATCATTGTTATACTTATCGATCAGTGCAAGAAGGTCGGCCTCGGAAATGTCCTCGGGCTGATCATCCTGGATTTCATGAAATCCAAGACTCAATGCGGTCTTGACCTTGAGTGTCACATAGCTGATAGAGGCAGGGCTTGATCCGACCAGGATGGTTACAAGCCCCGGGACCTTTCCATGTTTGGCTTTCATTTCGTCGACTTCCTGCTTGATCTCTGCAAGAATTTCTTTTCTTATCTCTGTTCCGCTTATAATTTCAGCCGTCATATCATTCTCCTAAATCTGTTTAGAATACACCTTCAACCTTGCCTGTTTCCGTATCGACGTCAATTCTCCTGAACGCCGGATTGGACCCGGTACCGGGCATCAGGCTTATGGTTCCTGCGACCGGGACGATAAAACCGGCGCCGCCATAAGTCAGGACTTCTCTGATACTCAGGCGCCAGCCCTTGGGAACTCCCTTGAGGGCCGGATTGTCAGACAGGGACAGGTGGGTTTTAACCATGCACATCCCGAGTCCGGCCAGTTCAGGGTCTTTTTGAATCCTTTCAATGGCCCGGTTGGCCTCGGCTGAGTAATCAACACCGTCAGCACCGTAAACTTCCTTGGCAATAAGCTCGATTCTTTCCTTGATGGGCATATCCAGCTCATAGAGGAATTTGAATTCCGATTTTTCTTCGCATGCTTCGACAACTGCTTCGGCAAATTCAATGGCTCCGTCTCCACCTTTTTCCCAGTGACGGGAAAGAGCGACCCTGGCACCTTCTGCTTCACAAAGCTCACGAACCTTTGCGATTTCCGCATCGGTATCTGTGTAGAATGCATTTATGCAGACAACCGGAGAAATACCGGCTTTTCTGACGTTCCTGATGTGATGAATAAGGTTGTCGCATCCCTTGGCCACCCATTCCACGTTCTCGGTGTTGTATTCTTCAGGCATGGCTTTGCCCGGAACAGGAACCGGAGCGCCGCCGTGGCATTTCAACGCCCGGATGGTGGCCACAACAACTGCACAGTCAGGTACAAGACCGGAGAAGCGGCATTTAAGGTTCCAGAACTTTTCAAAACCTATATCGGCGCCGAATCCGGATTCCGTCACATGGTAATCCGCGAGCTTCAGACCGACCCGGTCGGCAATAATGGAGCTCTGGCCGATGGCGATATTGGCAAAAGGCCCGGCATGCACTATTACCGGCTGGCCTTCCAGGCTCTGCATCAATGACGGGTTGAGAGCATCCACCATCCATGCGGTCATGGCGCCTGCCACCTGCAGGTCTTCGGTTGTGACGGGTTTGCCCTTCTTGGTATAGGCTACAACTATTTTGCCCATTCTTTCGCGCATATCCTTCAGGTTCCTGGCAACGGATAAAATGGCCATGACTTCTGATGAAACGGCAATACCGAATTTGGATTTCATCATGAATCCGTCGGACTTGCCGTTTACGCCGTCGATACCGATGATGATATTCCGCAGTGCCTGGCAGCAGAAATCCATGATCCATCCCATTTCCACGTTGGTAGGATCGATGTCGATGCGTTTCATGCCGGAAAGCCTTTCGAGCTGCTCATCGGTATAATTTCTTTCATGCTGCATCCGGGATGTCAGGGCGACCATGGCCAGGTTATGGGCATTCATGATAGCGTTGATGTCGCCGGTAAATCCAAGTGAAAAGGGTGTCAGCGGAATGCACTGCGCCAGGCCGCCGCCTGCGGCAGATCCCTTGATGTTCATGGTGGGGCCGCCGGACGGCTGGCGGATGGCGGCACAAACGCTTTTACCGATTTTGCCCAGTCCCTGGACAAGCCCCATGGAGGATGTCGATTTTCCCTCACCTAAGGGAGTCGGGGTAATGGCGGTCACATCGATGTATTTGCCATCTGGTTTGTCCTTGAGCCGGTCAAGGACCTTCATGAAATCGATTTTACCGATATAGTGTCCCTGGGGAAGAAGCTCTTCCTTTGTCAACCCCAGTTTTTCGCCCACTTCATAGATGGTAAGCATTGATTTCTCGGCATCTTCGGCGATTTCCCAATCTGCATGTTTGGTTGGATCTAAGGCCATGGTTTACTCCTTGTAATGGTTGTAGACTTCTATCAAGCCAGTCTGTTTTTACAGTTATACCAGCTGAACGCTTCTTGATCTTCCATCGGGTTAAAGGTTTACTTTGAATAAATTAACTATATAATAAAAACAAAAAAATCAACTTTTTTCATACGGGCAAGGAGTATTTATTAACTAAATTCAATTCACTATACAGCTACATTGTACCTGTTTTGCAAAAAGCCTTGCCGCTTTTGCCATTCCGGCATTTCACCCTCCCGGCCAATAAATCAACTCATCTATTGACAAAAAATCCCATGTTTTGTAAGTGATAGTCTGTTATCAGCAAGTTAACGATAAAAGGTATGCATCGGTGAAATTATACATGAAATTATATTCTGGAATTTCAAGATTAAAAATGACACTGATAATCCTTTTTTCATTGATGGCCCGTTGTCAATCATACCAGACACCCCCTCAACACATAACTATCTTTAAATTTTAGGAGGTAAACGTGGGATTTGAAATAACCAAAGAAAGCTATGCCGGCAGTATCAAGGGCATCACCATCGGAAAAGGTGACAATGCCGTAACCGTCGGCGGTCAGACCAGTTATCCTTTTTACCAGTTTGAAGGCGATATGCCCAACAAACCGGTGATTGCCATGGAAATTTGGGATATGGAACCTGAAGACTGGCCCAAAGCAGCCCTGGCGCCTTTCAAGGATGTTGTATCCGACCCGGCCGCATGGGCGAAAAAATGCGTGGAAGACTATGGTGCACAGGCCATCGTCCTGCAGCTGAAAAGCACAGACCCTAACGACAAGGATGCCAGCCCTGAAGATGCTGCTGCAACTGTAAAAAAAGTGCTCGAGGCCATCAATGTCCCCCTGATCATATGGGGATGTGCCGTTCCTGCAAAAGACGGTGAGGTACTCAAGAAAATAGCCGAAGAATGCCAGGGTGCAAATCTGACCCTCGGACCGGTTGAAGAAAAAAATTACAAGGGAATCGGCGCGGCCGCCATGGGATACGGCCATACCGTCATTTCATCATCTCCAATAGATGTCAACCTGGCCAAACAGGTCAATATCCTGCTTGAAAACCTGGGTGTCTCACTGGACAAGGTCATTATCGACCCCACCACAGGCGGGCTGGGATACGGCCTTGAATATTCCTATTCAGTCATGGAACGGTTGAACCAGGCCGCCATGACCCAGGGGGATGACAAACTCCAGAACCCCATGATCAACAACTTAGGGAACGAAGTCTGGAAATGCAAGGAAGCCAAGCAGACAGTGGCAGATGCCCCTGAACTCGGCGACCCGGAAAGACGTGCAATTCTCATGGAAGCCGTGGGAGCGGTATCCTATCTGCTGGCCGGTTCCAGCATCCTCATCATGCGCCATCCCGAATCCATCCGCCTGGCCAAATCTTTTATAGAGCTGATTTATGCCGGCGGCAGCGCTTCAGATGTCCCGGGTATCAAAAAACAGCTGGACGACGTGGACATTGATTTTGTCTCCATGGCCCCGGAAGTTGATCTCACAATCGAAGAAGAAAAGAAAGCCGCACCGGCCAAAAAAGCCGCACCGGCCAAAAAGGAAGCACCCAAGGCAGCTGCGGCTCCCGCTGCAGCCAAACCGGCACCTGAAAAACAGGCTGCTCCGGCCGCCAAAGAGACACCAAAACCCGAACCTGCTGCTGATCCTGAAGCGGAACAAAAAGCCAAGGCCGAAGCCGATGCAAAAGCTAAAGCTGATGCAGAGGCAAAAGTAAAGGCTGATGCAGAGGCAAAAGCTAAGGCTGAAGCCGATGCAAAAGCTAAAGCCGAAGCTGATGCAAAAGCCAAGATAGAGGCTGAAAAAGAAGCCGAAAAACAGGCTGCAGCCAAACGAGAAGCCGAAGAAAAGGCAATCCGGGACAAACGGGCAGCAGAACGTGAGAAAAAAGCGTCCATGCGCGCAGGGGCACCTGAATCAAAAGTACCCATGACGCCTGCCGCAGAACAGAAAAACCAGCTTGAAAAAATCCTGGAAAGGCTTAAAAGAATTCATAAAAGACTATAATGCAAAGACTGCTTAAGAATGATCATTAATATTCAAGTATCATTGACAAAACAACTAAGAGGAGGAACCTCTAATGGCAGAAGACACAAAAACAAAAGTGGCCAAAACCGCTAAAGCACCCAAGCTGGCTGATCCCAACGAGGTGTCCATTGATAAAGGGACCCGGGAGCTTCAGGCTCGCGCACAGAAAATGGGTATCGATACCATATTTGACAGGGCTGTTGCAATGAAGCCCTGTAATATCGGCATCCAGGGGATTTGCTGTAAAAATTGTTCCATGGGCCCCTGCAGGCTTCCGCTGCCCAAAGGCGGAATTGAAGGCGAAGATACCAGAAAAGGGTTGTGCGGCGCAACAGCCAATACCATTGCCGCACGGAATTTCATACGCATGATTGCCGGTGGAGCATCGGCCCACTCAGACCATGGCCGGTGTGTTGCAGAAGTTTTTCTTTCCGCGGCCAGAAAAGAATCCGAGGCCTACAAGATCAAGGATACGGATAAATTGCTTGCCATTGCACCGCATCTCAACGTTGCAACAACGGTTGAAGTAGACGGCGAAACCAAAGACCGCGATATCGATGAAATCGCCCTTGAAGTTGCCCAGGTTGCCATTGCGGAATGGGGAAAGCCCGAAGGCGAGCTGCTCTATATGAAAAGAGCACCTGAAGCCCTTTATGAAAAATGGAAAAAACAGGGTGTACTCCCAAGAAACATCGACCGTGAAATCGTGGAGATCATGCACCGGACCCACATGGGTGTCGACCAGGATTACAAAAACCTCATGAAACAGGGGACTCGGGCCGCACTTGCAGACGGCTGGGGCGGATCCATGCTGGCAACCGATCTTCAGGACGTATTGTTCGGCACCCCTTACCCCCTTCAATCTGAAGCCAATCTGGGCATCATGAAGGAAGATCATGTCAATATCATAGTTCATGGGCACGAACCGGTACTTTCCGAAATCATTGTCGCAGTTGCCCAGTCACAGGAAATGCTTGACTACGCCAAGGAAAAAGGGGCCGCCGGCATCCAGCTCGGAGGTATATGCTGTACTGCAAATGAAATCCTTCAGCGGCACGGCATCCCGACGGCAGCCACATTCCTGCAGCAGGAACTTGCCATCATTACCGGTGCCTGTGATGCCATGGTGGTGGATATCCAGTGCATCATGCAGAACCTGGCCAACGTGGCCAAGTGTTTTCACACCAAGCTGATCACCACCCACCCCATTGCCAGAATGGAACAGGACAACGTCATCCATATCGAATTTGACGAACACCACGCACTTGAAGATGCCAAGCGCATTGTAAAGCTGGCCATTGACAATTATGCCAACCGTGGTGCAGACGTCATGATACCGCCCTACAAATCCACGCAAATTGCAGGATTCGGAGTTGAATCCATCCAGTATCACCTGGGCGGAACCTTCAGGGGCAACTACTTTACACTGAACGACAATATCATAAACGGCCGTATCCGAGGTATCGCAGGTGTTGTAGGCTGCAACAACGCAAGGAACAAACACAACGAGGCCCATATCACAGTTGTCAAGGAGCTGATCAAAAACGATGTCATCGTTCTCACCACTGGATGCAACGGCATTGCCTGTGCCATGGAAGGACTCTTGACCCCTGAATCAGCAGCAGTTCACTGCGGTCCGGGACTTGCCGAGGTCTGTGAAACAGTGGGGATTCCCCCTGTACTGCACCTGGGCTCCTGCGTGGATAACAGCCGCATCCTTCTTGCTGCGACAGAAGTGGTCAAGGCCGGCGGTCTTGGAAACGACCTTTGTGACCTTCCGGCCGCAGGAAGCGCGCCTGAATGGATGAGTGAAAAAGCCATCTCCATTGGCCATTATTTTGTGGCCTCCGGTGTGTATACCGTATTCGGCGTGACACTGCCAACCTCTGGCGCCCCGGTATTCCACGATTACATTTCAAAGGAAATGGAGAATATTTATGGCGGCAAATGGGATCTTGAAGTGGATCCTGTCAAGCATGCCCGCCTCATGATCGATCATATCGACAAGAAGCGCAAAGCCCTTGGCATTGACAAGGCCAGGGAAAGAGTGCTCATGGATATGGCAGATCGCCAGGCACTGGAAGGATAACACCATTGTTAAACCTGAATTTTAATATACTAAATCCTCAAAGAAGGGGGAAAGAATATGTCTAAATTAATCGCATTCGCTGCCATTCAGGGTGGATACAAAGTAGTTGCAGAGGCAGAAGGAAAGTTGAACAAAGCACTTCAGACCTATGATGCAAGTACCCAGATCGGATTCCCGAATACAGCATATTACCTGCCGGTCATCTATTCATTGACCGGGCTTAAATGTGAAACACTCGAGGACCTTAAAAAACCTCTGGAATTTGCCCGCGGACTGTTACCGCCCCATCTCAAACTGAAAAACTGGCTTCCGTACCTTGGACCACTTCTGGATGCCGGTATGGCCGGTATCCTTTCCTATGAGGTCATCGAAGCATTGAGATACCTGAACGACCCGGATTTCTACATTGCCCAGGAAGACCCGGATGTCGAGAATGGAAAGCTGTGGGTAGGTGCGGCTGATGATACCATCCTGAGAAAACGCGGTGTGGAATTCGTTGACGGGTCCGCACCCGGATTTGCCGCCATGGTTGGTGCAGCACCCAATTCAGAGATAGCCAAAATGATCGTGGAAGACTACCAGAAAAGATCGCTCTATATCTTCTGTGCCGCCAACCACAATGGAAAAACATTGATTGAACAATGCCTGGAAGCCGGTATGCAGATCGGATGGAATACCCGTATCGTACCGTTTGGACCGGATATTTCCTCGGCTGTTTTTGCCCTTGGTTTTGCCAACAGGGCGGCAATGGCATTCGGCGGTGTTCAGCCGGGTGATTTCAAGACAATCCTGAAATACAACAAAGACAGGGTATTTGCCTTTGTCAACGCGTTGGGTGACGTAGGCACCGAATGGGGTGTTGCAGCAGCCGGTTGTGTGAACTGGGGCTTCCCCACACTGGCCGATACACCGATTCCGGAAATCCTGCCCACGGGTATCTGTACCTATGAACACGTTGTTGCACCTGTAGCCCACGAGGAGATGGTGCAGCGTTCTGTCGAAGTCAGAGGTTTGAAGGTCCAGGTGTCTGAAATCGACATTCCCTGCGCCTTTGGCCCGGCATATGAAGGAGAACGTGTAAGGGGCGCGGACCTGTATGCCCAGTGCGGCGGCGGAAAGACCCAGTGTACCGAGCTTGTTAAAATGGCTGAAATGAACGAAATCGAAGACGGAAAAGTTGACATTATCGGACCGGACCTTGACGGGATCAAGGAAGGCGGCACCTTCCCTCTGGGAATAAAGGTGCAGATTGCAGGCCGTGAATTCCAGGACGATTTCGAACCCATCATGGAACGTCAGATTCACCATCTAATCAACTATATTCAGGGCATCATGCATATCGGTCAGCGGGATATTTCCTGGATCCGTATTTCCAAGGCTGCCATTGAAAAGGGTTTTACCCTCAAAGACATAGGCGTGGTTCTCCATGCCAAATTTCACCAGGACTTCCAGAAAATTGTGGACAAGGTCCAGGTCACTCTTCTCACCAATAAAGAAGACGTTGACAAACTTACAGAAGTGGCCCGCGCTGAATACAAACACCGTGACGAACGTGTGGACACGATGCGGGATGAGGATGTAGAAACCTATTATTCCTGCACCCTCTGCCAGTCTTTTGCTCCCAGCCATGTCTGTACTGTAAGCCCGGAAAGAACCGGACTTTGCGGTGCATACAACTGGATGGACTGCAAGGCCTCTTTTGAAATCAACCCGACCGGTCCCAACCAGCCGATTGAGAAAGGCGAGTGCCTGGATCCGAAACTCGGACAGTGGAAGGGAGTCAATGAGTTTGTCCACAAGGCATCCAGGGGAGCCATCACCCATTACAATTTTTACTCGCTGGTCCATGATCCCATGACCACATGCGGCTGCTGCGAATGTATCGCTGCCATGCTGCCGGCATGTAACGGCGTTATGACGGTTGGCCGTGACTATACCGGGGAAACCCCCTGCGGTATGAAATTCACCACCCTGGCCGGTGTAATGGGCGGAGGGGCATCTTCTCCCGGATTTGTAGGCCACTCCAAGTTCAATATCACCCAGGGAAAATTCATACTGGGTGACGGCGGCCTGCTGAGAATGGTCTGGATGCCCAAGATGCTCAAAGAAGAGCTCAAGGACCGGATCAATGCCCGTGGCGAGGAAATGGGAGTCAAGGGATTCTACGATATGATAGCGGATGAAACCGTAGGTATAACAGAAGAAGAGATCATGCCGTTCCTCCAGGAAAAAGGCCATCCGGCACTGAACATGGAGCCGATAGTCGGCTGATGATTGACAAGCAGGACCCGGTGTTCCGGACAGACATCCGGCACGCCGGGTCTTTACCATAAAGTGTGACAACTTAAGGAGATAACAATGGCATTAACTGGAATTCAGATATTTAAACTCCTGCCCAAAACCAACTGCAAGGAGTGCGGCGTTCCAACCTGCCTGGCCTTTGCAATGAATCTTGCATCGGGCAAGGCGGAACTGGACAGCTGTCCCTATGTTTCTGACGAGGCCAAGGAAAAACTGGCTGAAGCCTCCGCACCCCCGATTCGTCCGGTACAGATCGGAAAAGGTGTCCGGATGAAAAAAACCGGCGGAGAGACTGTCATGTTCAGGCATGAAAAAACATTTTACAATCCGACCATTCTTGCAGCCACGGTCGCCTCCGATATCGATTCAGGGGAACTGGAAACAAGATTGAAAAAATTCAACGCGTTCCAGTACGAGCGCGTAGGTCTCAACCTGAGACCGGAGCTTTTAGTGGTCAAAGATGCCGGAAACGGAAAAGAGGCCTTTGCCTCGGTAGCTGAAAAAATTGCAAAGGAATCAGAGTTCAACCTGGTCCTCATGACCGAAGATCTGGACGTGATGAAAGCCGGTATTGGGGCTGCCGGGTTCAAGAGGCCGCTGCTCTATGCCGCTACAGAAGCCAATGCCGATGAAATGGGAGCACTTGCCAAAGAAAACGACCTGCCCCTGGCTGTCAAGGCTGATTCTGTCGAAGCGCTGATCCCCTTGACGGAAAAACTGACCGGAATGGGTCTCAAAGACCTGGTAATAGATTCCGGCGCCCGGGAAATCCAACAGGCTCTCGAAGACCAGGTAGCCATAAGGCGAGCTGCCCTGAAAGCCGGTAACAAGGCCCTTGGGTTCCCAACCATTGTGTTCCCGTCGGAAATGGCAGGTAATCTTGACATGGAGACACTTATCGCCGGCATGTTCATTGCCAAATATGGCGGCGTAGTTGTACTGTCCGATTTCGCTACGGAATCTTTGTTCCCGCTTCTGCTTGAACGCCTCAACATTTACACCGACCCGCAGAGACCCATGACAGTTACCGAAGGTATCTTTGAAATCAACAACCCGGATGAAAACTCCCCTGTCCTGGTCACCACCAATTTTGCATTGACCTATTTTATTGTATCCGGTGAAATCGAAGCCAGCAAGGTTCCGTCCTGGCTGCTGATCAAAGACTCTGAAGGCCTGTCTGTCCTGACAGCATGGGCCGCCGGAAAGTTCGGCGGTGATGATGTAGGACTGTTTGTCAAAAAATCCGGCATCATGGACAAGGTGAAGCACAAAGAGCTTATTATTCCTGGATATGCCGCCGCTATTGCAGGTGACGTGGAAGAGGAACTGCCCGGCTGGACCATAACGGTCGGTCCGAGGGAAGCGGCCCATATCGCCCCGTTCCTCAAAGCCCGGTAAAACACACTGAACCCGGGTAAAAAGCCCGGGTTCAGTACAACACAATTTTTATTATAAGGAAACGATTATGATACTCTTTGGTGAAAGCTTGAATGTAATTTCCAATGTCATTGGAAAAGAGTTCAAAGAACCGGATCCGGCCAAGCGTAATCCTGAACCCATACAAAAAGAAGCCCTAGAGCAGAAAGAAAAAGGCATGGATTACATCGATATCAACCTTGGCCCTGCCAAAAAATTCGGTACCGAGCTGATGCCCTGGGTGATCAATGTTGTCCAGGAAGCGGTCCCCGACATGCCGCTGTTGCTGGATACATCCAATATCGACGCTATTGAAGCCGGATTGAAGATTTTGAAACCGGCCAGCAAACCGCATATCATAAATTCCATCATGGCCAGGCCGGAACGTTATGAAAAAATGGTCCCCCTGGCAGCGCAGTATGATGTGGATTTTATCGCCCTGATGTGGGGCCCGGACGGCCTGCCCAGGGACGAAAATGAACGGGCGGCTCTTGCAGTGGAATTGATTTATTTTGCCAACGAAGCCGGCATTTCCAACGAGAGAATCTGGGTTGACGGCATTGTCACGCCGGTCAACATCCAGCAGCCTCAGCTGATCAGCCTGATGAATTTCCAGATGATGCTCGAAGATATTGCACCGGGCGCCAAAAGCACCTGTGGGCTTTCCAACATATCCAACGGTCCCCCGTCTCACCTGAGACCGATTTTGAACCAGACCTACATGGTCATGCTGGAGAAATGCGGCATGAAATCAGTCATTTCCGATCCCCTGGACACTAAGCTTACTGCGATAGCCAAGGGAGAACGCCAGGATATCGTGGACCTTATTTACGGCCTGATGGATGGAAACGAACCGGATATGTCCAGCCTTGACAAAGAAATGATTGATTATGTTAAAACATATAAAGTCATCATGGGAGAAACCCTGTATTCAGACTCATGGCTCGAGGTATAACCCTTTATCCAGAAAATGTCGACCCCCTTGTCCTCTGACCAGGTAAGGGGGTTTTTCTTTTTTCGAGGACAAGTACTGGCTTTTGAAATAATTTGTTTTCAGGCTATTTCCAATCCCAGCAACATTTAAAAAAAGAGGTCGTTTTGTCAGCTAAATCCAACGATAAATGGTACTATATTGTTGTCCAGGATCCTGGATCACCGGATGAGCAGTTTATGGGATATGAGGATAAAACCAACGGCATGGTATTCATTCCCGCGTTTGCATCAAAAGAGGAAGCAACCCAGTGTTTCATGGTCATGCCCAAGGATATAATGAAACATAAATACGAAGTGCAGGCCATTATCAAAGACGACCTTACGGCCCATGCATCTAAAAGCGGATACAAGATATTCCTTCTGGATGACAAGGGCCAGGTTGTCCAGGAGATCCGGTAGAAGATTCAAAGCCAATATTACAAGAACATTCCTTTTCAAGGAGCATAAAATGAGTTTGAAACTTGCGGTCGGCGGGAAAGGCGGCGTGGGAAAAACCACTGTAACCAGCCTGATTGCCAGGTGCATCGCCCACATGGATAAAGATCATCATGTCATTGCGATAGACGCGGACCCGGTAGCCAACCTGGCGGCCGCCCTTGGTATCGATGAACAGACTCCCATCACCCCGATTTCTGAACTGTCCGATCTCATTGCCGAACGTACAGGTGCCCAGCCAGGTACCATGGGCGGTTTTTTCACCCTCAACCCAAGAGTGGATGATATCCCGGACCGGTTTTCGCTTGAGCGCGACGGGGTCAAGCTTCTGGTAATGGGAACTGTCCAGAGCGGGGGGAGCGGCTGCATATGCCCTGAAAGCACCATCTTGAAGGCACTGATGAACCACCTGGTACTGGCCCGGAACGAAGTTGTGGTAATGGATATGGAAGCCGGTGTGGAGCACCTTGGCCGCGGATCTTCCAGTGCTGTGGATGCTCTTGTGATTGTGGTCAACCCCGGCCGGCGAAGCTGTGTGGCCGCACAAAAAATCCGCAAACTGGGAACAGATATCGGGATTAAAAAAATTCTGGTGCTGGGCAACCGTGTAACATCCGAATCAGACAGGGCCGGCATTATATCAGCCATGCCCGGTTTCGAAATCATCGGGTTTCTGCCCGAGCTGCCCGAGGTTTATGCAGCAGACCGGGAAGGAGTCCGTCCCTTTGATGATATATCAGAGGCACCTGAAGATCTGTACCAGATCACCAAAAAACTGCTGACTATCAACAAATGATAAAAATGGCCGGCCAAGGTGTAATGACGGAAACACCCGGCCGGCCATTTTGAGAACAAATCTTCCTTAAAAAACCTTTTTTTACTTTACATACCAGTATCTATCTACGTGACAGGGCCATTTTCAAGCTGATAATCAGGCGGTTGAATGACTTTGTCAGGACACCGAGTTCATCTTTTCTGTCTTCGGGCAGCACCTCGAGGTCCATCTGGCCCTGGCTCATCAGGTCCGCCATTACCGTAAGCCTGTTAATAGGCCGGGTAATTGTGTTACCCAGAAAAATACCAATAATTACAGCCAGTATCAGCACACCTGCCAGGACAAGTATAATCAGGTTGCGCATGTCGGTGGCAGGCTTGACCACTTCATTCTTGAAGGCCACGATTCCCATACTGACGTTCAGGCTTTCAAGCGGGGCATAGGCCACGTATCTTTCGCCGTCTTTTGCGGAATAAGTGGCAATTCCGTCTTTCATGCGCACCATATCCCGGACAACGGCATTGAACTGTTCATTGTCTGTTTTCAGCCAGTTCTCGGCGTCATAGGCTTTGTCCCATTGCAGTTCACCCTTTTCAATACCCGGCTTTACCAGAACATCTCCCTGCTGGTTCACCAGGAAGGCATAGGAGTTATATCCGATATCCAGGGTCAGGATGTCATCCCGGATAGTCTCGAGCAGAACATCAAAACCGATGACTCCCTTGTATGTCCCGTCACTTAAAAAAACAGGCGTGGCACAGGTTACTGTCAATTCATCCGAAGCTACGTCCACGTAGAGATCGGTCCAGATAGTCTTTTTTTCTTCCTTGGCCTTGATATACCATGGCCGCTGGTGAGGATGAAATTTTTTAATGGTTCTTATTTTCTCGAGTACACCCAGGTTATCAAACAAGGTCAGGGCATTGTCCGTTGAAATATACCCCAGGCTCAAATACCGGTTTTTGGCTACAACGCTCTGGAGTGCCACACCGATACGCTGTACCTGGAGAATTTCATTATGAAGCTGCTTTTCCATTTCAGCCAGTTCTTCCCCTTCTGCCGGGCCCTCATCTCCATAGATCAGGGAGCCGAATCCGATATCTGTTGTAATATCTTTCCTCTCAAGGGTTTTTGCGGAAAATGCGGCCATGCCTTCCAGCTCTTCCTTGACCCTGTCAAAGATCTGGCCGTATTCCGTGGCTTTTTGATTCGCTGTGCGTTTTAAATGGGTTTCCGCCTGGTTTGACAGTGCCTCATGGCTCTGGTAGCTGGCAATCCATCCAACAGCGACGAGTGAAACAAAGACCAGCAGCACGATAATCAGGGTAATTTTAAGTTTCAGGGACATGCCCTTGATCTGGGGCCTGGCAGCAGACCTGTCCACCTTTTTTTTGTCAGCCGGCGCAGAAGAGGCGGCATCACCCGGTTGCAGCGAGTCAGCATCCTGTGTTTCATACATTCCGTCATCATAATCATCTTCATGAGGATCATAAGCCTCCTCAGGTTCCGGCCAGTCTTCCGGTCCCACCGGTTCCTGCCAGTCAACTGGGCCTTCAGGTTCAGGCCATCTGGCGGATACATCACCGGCATCCCATTCGGGAGACGGCACGTCCGGTGTCAGCTCTTCCGGCAGGGAATCCGGTTTCAGAACTGTTACCAGGTGCCCGCATTTCCTGCATTTGAATTTTGCCTGCCGGCCCTTGATGTCCAAAGGGTTGACGTCATACCGTTTCCCACATTGTTCGCAGCTTATTCGCATGAGTAACACTCCTCTTCCAAAACCGGAAAGCTATAGTCCCCTGCCCTGTCAGGCAAGGCAGATTTTGATTGTGCGTTTTTATTCAAGATTTGTGCAAATCTCTCTTTTTTATATAGGAATCTATTTTATTGTCAAGAAATGTTAAAAAAAAAGTAAAAATATCCCGCTAAAAGGACCAGGTCAGGGTAAGCGAACCGATAGTATGCCCCTTTTCCTGGTAGGAAAACTGCCTGGTCCGGAAAACATGCCTGTAGGTCAATTTCACGGTTTCATAATTAAACGCGACTCCGACGGATAAATCAGCTACAAGCTGTTTTTTGGGAACACTGTGACTGAAAGACCATGTATTGCCATCCAGAAAAATATCCCTGGCCACGAACTCGACCTGGGTGCCGGCAAACCCGTGAATGCCCCATCGAAAGGGCACATGCCGGTCCTGACGCATCATGGGGGCACTGATACCCGCCCCCGGGCGAATTACATCCGACCCAAAATCCTGGGGAATGTTGATACCAGCCCGCAACTCAATTCCAGTGCTGACTCCGGTCCTGACATTGCCGAGTGTTGCCCCGGCGTGAGTGATCATGTCAGCGCAAAGGAAACGTTCTTCATGGTCCCATCTCCAAAAACGCCATTTCCGCTGCCAGGAAATCCGGGCTGCAAATTCGTCGTGCAGCTGGTTGTCCCAGCCCAGTGCCTGCTCAATATTTCGAATCCTGTGGACGGTATTCTGGGACTTGGCTGCCAGGGAAGCCGGACCGACAACTCCGAAAACGGCTTCAATGGTATCGAGCTGGAACCGGGTTTTGCTGTGCAGTGCAATTCCGGCATATAAAAAACCGGCATAGGGCCGGTCATCTTTTATAAGACCGGTCACCCGGATATCTGCAGGCGTATAGATATGCTGTCCCAGGATCAGTCCGACATTGTGATGACTGTCCGGTTCATTGACAAACGGAAACTTTTCTATAACCGGCAATGTCCAGGGAGGAAGGCGGACATCCTGGACATAAGACTCGAGTTCCTTTGATAACCAGGTCATCTGGACCGCATTGGTATAATACTTGTCAGTGTCACTGAAAAGATCATTTTCAAAAAACAGCTGCAGTGTCTGGAGATCCCGGCCATCCCCTGCTTTAACCTGTGCTGGGAAAAATATCAAAAGGACAGTCAACAGCCATATTCCTTTGAGTTTTTTCATTTCAATCCTTTGTCTGAAAATTTAGTATCTATTATGGCACAAATATCAAGGTACCCTGCCGCTTTGAAATACAGTGGTCAGTTTTTCATCATAGACCGCGGCCATGACATCCCAGGAATAACGGGACATATGGCGGGAAATCCGGATTGAAAGCCTTTGACGCAGTGCAGTGTCCAAAAGCAGTGCGGACAGTTTGTCAACAAAACCGGCCTGGGTGTCATACAGACAGTGTTCATGAAAATCCTTAGGTATGATCTCAGGATAAGACAGGCGGTTCGGCACCACGGGCACGCATCCCATGCGTGATGCCTCTGCAATTGAAATTCCGAAATTTTCCTGGTTTGCGGTACTTACCACGATGGCGCCCTTTTTCAGCCAGGAATGATACTCTTTTCGGGAGTCAATATAGTCATACACAATCAATTCGGTATGAAAAGCTTTTTTAGCCCGATGGAAAACAGCCGGCACCCTGGCATACCGCTGACCCATAAGAGCCAGCCTGAAAGGAATATCCTTGTTTTCCAGAGTGGCCAGGGCATCAAAAAAAGCTTCCGGATTTTTATCATACTCCCAGCGGTGATTCCAGATTATCAAGGGCGGGCTTGTTTTTTCAACCGGCTGCCGCAAGGGAGTCGAAGAAAACCAGCACCCGGGATAGATCACTGATGTTTTTGATTGAATGTCACGCATCACCCAGGAAAAATCCATGTCAGGGCATTGACTATGATACCTCTTTGCAGTGGAAAAAAAGGCTTTACGGTGATAATTGCTGTTAAAAACAACATGGTTGGATGCCAGGGCGGACGAAATATTCACTGCCCCCGGAAAATGAATTCCGTGTTTCTGCCGGCTGGATTGTGGATATGTCAGCTGGTTTTCATGAAAATACAGCAGAACCGGGGGCATCTTTTTTCCCCGGGAATGGACAATAAAGTCACCCAGGTTCATCATGTCTGTTGCAATTATACCGTCATAGTCAGACAGACTTTTTATACGGCTCAGGAATTCATAGGCAGCTGCAGCCATCCGCCATTTCCAGAAAGTATCCGGCAATGTCATAAGGTCGATGTCATGGCGGCTGTGTGCTTTCAGGCCCAGGGCAAAATCCTTGTGAGAGCCGCCATGGAATGGTTCAAGGAACAGCAGGCGCAATGGATCTATTCTCTTTGTTTTGAAGGTGGCTGGAAACCACGTCAGCCAGATCAGTCAATTTATAGGGTTTGGCTACATAGGCCTTGATTCCCAGCTCCATGGCAGTATCATGATCAATGGTTTCGCTGTAGCCCGTGCACATGACAACCGGGAATCCGGGCCTGATTTTAAAAACCTGCTTTGCCAGCATGAGTCCGGTCATCCCGGGCATGGCCATGTCGGTCACCAGGATGTCAAACCGCTCAGGCTTACGGGAAAAAAGATCGAAAGCCTCTTTTCCTGAATGTGCAGTTGTCACTGAATATCCAAGGTTGTTGAACATTTTCTCGCCAATGGCCAGGATCTCTTCTTCATCATCGACAAACAGGATCCTGCCATGACCCCTGGCAGGCTTTTTAGCCGGAATGTCCGCCTGCAGATCGGAGCTGCCGGACTGTTCCTGGAAAACGGGCAGATACACCATAAACGTGGCACCGCTGCCGGGCCGGCTGTCCACAATTATCTGGCCGCCGTACTGCCGTACAATACCCATGGTTGTGGCCAGTCCCAGTCCCGAACCCACTCCCTGGGGCCGGGTGGTATAATAGGGATCAAATATTTTGCGACTGTCAGCCGGATCTATGCCCTCGCCGGTATCTGAAATCCTGAGTTCAAAATATCTGCTTTGTTCAAGTGACGGCATGCTTTTCGAGAGGTTACCGGTATTATCCACCACTGACAGGCTGACGGTAAGGGTTCCGGTGTCCATGTTTTCCATTGCCTGCCTGGCATTGGTACACAGGTTCAACACAACCTGGTGAATCTGGGTGGGATCTGCCTTGAGCCTGGCATTCTGAGGCAGGATATTATCGATTATCCTGATGGATGACGGAAAAGTCGACCTTAGCAGCTTCACCGCTTCCTTGACAATGGGTCCGGGTGATATGGGTGATGCCGCCTCGGAATTTTTCCGGCTGACCGCCAGGATCTGCCTGACCAGTTCCCTGGCCCTGTATCCAGCTTTGAGGATCTGTTCGAATTCATGGGCCCCGGGGCTGTTTTCATCCATGTCCATCATTGCCAGTTGTGCATTCCCGGTAATTGTTGTCAGAATATTGTTAAAATCATGGGCAATCCCCCCGGCGAGAGTTCCGATGGCCTCCATGCGCTGTGCCTGCTGAAGCTGGCTTTCGACAATTTTATGAGAAGTGATATCCCTTACAAAAGTCAATCCCGCCTCCTGTCCCTGCCAGTTGACAGGAATGGAACGGATGTGAACCCATGCTGTCGAATCATCGCCCCGCTGAATCCGGAACTGGTAATCAAATGTCCTGGACTGTTGTTCAAAATGCTTTTGATACTTTGTTATGACCTCTTTTCTGTCATCGGGATGGATATGGTCCATCAGGTGAACCGGGGCTTTGTCCTGGTAAGGTATCCCGATTATATCATAAATCTTCTGGTTGGCAAAACGGACGACATCATCGACTACCACAACAATGCCGTCCCCGGAATTTTCAAGGAGAAGCCGGTACTGCCGGTTTGTTTCATCAACCGCGGCTGTTTTCCTCTTTACATCCAGAGCCAGCTGCCGGTAACGCCTGGTCAACACACCCCCCCATGCCACTGCCAGGACAAGCAGGACAAAAATACCTGAAAATAAAATATCCCCGGTAGCGCCAAGTTCTGAAATCCACGGATCCCAAGCCCGGCATGGCTGACAGGATACCAGGATTATCAGTATAATCCCCGGTAAAACAGACGCTGTCTTGTTACAGGCATCGGAGAAACATGTCATGATGTCACCAAAAAGGCTGTTTGAATTTTTAGCCGCATTCTTGTAAAAGTAGCATATTTTCGACAGGAATCACAATCTTTTCCCCTGTTTTTCAAATATTTATTGCCAAATACATGCTGAGGGTTGTAAACAGGTATCGGCCAGACAGGGAATTTATCAACAAGTAATACAGCCAGTGAAATGACATTCACATACCAGCATCAAAATGACAGAATACGGTTCTCTGAGTATTCAACCGGGGCCACGCAGTACACCAAGGTCAGCTTTCCCGTGAAATACGGGCGGTTTTCTGAAATCCAGACACCTGATGTGCACTTTACCTTTAACCTGAACCATGAAATCCGCCATGCCCGTGCCAGGACACCAGACTGGATTCATCCTTCGGAATGGCTCAAGCGAAGTGTATCAAACGACTGGATTTATTATTCAACCGGAGGCTATACAGGCGTGTCTGAATCCATTGGTGAATACTACCTGCCCAACTTTATGTATCCAACCAACAACCTGCTCGGAGGACATCCCTTTGAGAACCCTCTAGTATCGGGCCTGGTCAGCGGCTGGTATGACATCCTGAAAGACATTATCCATTCATGCAAAGAATTTCGTGATGATCACCCGCAGTTCTGCCAGTCCTTACTGCGTATCACACCGGCGCACCTGCAATCCAGGGCCCTTTCCCTTGAAAGCATCCTGGGGCGCAGGATCACAGTCCTGCCTCCGGATGCCCGCCATGTTGACTATGATATCCTCCCGGTTAACATTTCAGACGGATGCCTGCACAAATGCCGCTTCTGCCGGGTAAAGAATCCGGTTCCCTTCACACCCAGGACCAGACAGCAGGTGGATGCACAGATAAGCCGGATCAAAGCCCTTTATGCAGAAGACATTCTCAATTACAATGCCGTATTTCTCGGAGAACATGATGCACTTGCAGCACCGGACGACCTCATACTTTACGCTGCAGCCCGCAGCTTTTCGGAATTTGAAACAGACCGGTCTGTCATGCAGGGCAAAAATCTTTTCATGTTCGGAAGTGTCCAGGCCCTTTTGAACAAGACAGATGCTTTTTTTTCGCAGCTATCGTCCCTGGGCTGCATGACCTGGATCAATATCGGACTGGAATCAGCCCACCAGCCGACCCTTGATCTCATTGGAAAATCTATCCTGCAGGCAGATGTACGGCGGGCCTTTGCCAGGATTCAGCAAATCAACGCCGCCTTTGAGTCAATTGAAATCACCTGCAACTTTCTTATGGGGGATCAGCTCGAGGATGACCACTACAAGACATTTTTATCCCTTGCCAGGGACAGTGTTATGCGACAGGGAATAAAAGGCACTATCTATCTGTCGCCCATGGAATTTGACGCTCCTTCCCGAGAAAAGGTGATGGCTTTCAACAGGCTTAAAACCCTGAGCCGTCTGCCGACCTTCCTGTATATTATCCAGCGGTTGTAACCGGCTCTTGATTTTAATTGAATTCAATGATAGCTACCATGGATCATGGCAAATCCCAGACTGATATCATATCACGGCTGCCATTCAGGACAGTTCTGCACTCATGCCGGTGACCGGCTCGAGGACATGGTAAAAATGTATATCCAGAAAGGGTTTTATGCCATAGGTATCACAGAGCACATTCCACCGCCTGAGGACCGTTTCCGGTATGCGGATGAAATCGCTGCAGGCCAGACCCTGGCATTTCTCAACGAACGTTTCGACAACTATTGCAGGACGGTACGTCATCTGAAAAAAAAATATGCCGGGGATATCACCATATACCTGGCATTTGAAACCGAATCTTATACAGGATATCTGCCCCATGTCCGCCACCTGGTTCAAAGGTGCAGGCCCGATTATATCCTCGGTTCCGTACACCATGTGAGGGATTTGTGCTTTGACTACTCTGCATCTCATTACCTGAAAGCAGCAGGGGCCTGCGGCGGGATGGATAATCTATACCATGAATATTTTGATCTTCAGTACGATCTGATCAGGTCATTGCGGCCTTCAGTGGTGGCCCATTTCGACATTATAAGGATTCATGACCCTGATTATAAAGAACGGATACAGACACCTGAAATCAGGACAAAAACAATCCGCAACCTGAAGTTGATCAAAAAACTGGGCCTTCTTCTGGATTTCAACCTGCGTCCTCTCTCAAGGGGTGAGGCAGAGCCTTATTTGTCCGGTATGATCCTTGATCTTGCAAAGGAACTCGGTATCCGGGCAGTTCCCGGAGAGGATTCCCACTGCATCGATGATATCGGCCGGCATATTCACCATGGTATCAGGATACTGGAACAAAAAGGATTCAGCACAGACTGGCCTGAACCCAGGCTTTACGATCACGGAGAAAATTATCTATGAAAGCCGTTGTCCAGCGTGTCAGCCGGGCTTCTGTCAATGTCGGGGATGACCGGGTATCCCATATCGGTCCCGGATTGCTGGTTCTGTTGGGCATTGCCCGGGACGACACGCCCGAAGACGTTGATTACCTGGCCGACAAGATCATTAATTTGAGAATTTTTGAAGATGAAAACCAGAAAATGAATCTGTCTCTTAAAGATATAAATGGAGAATTGATGGTTGTATCGCAGTTCACCCTGCTTGGAGACTGCAGAAAAGGCCGCAGGCCGTCTTTTGGTGCGGCCGCGCCTCCTGAACATGCCCGGATTTTGTATGACATTTTCATCGACCGTACAGCACGGGCAGGCTTTGCGGCCAGAACCGGCATATTCCAGGCCGCCATGGATGTATCTCTTGTCAACAGCGGCCCGGTGACAATGATACTGGATACCGATCATGTCTCCTGACAATATCACGGTCATACTGGTCGAGCCCCAGGGACCCATCAATATCGGATCCGTCTGCCGCACCATGATGAACTTTGGATTTACCCGCCTGAAACTGGTCAACCCCTGCCGGCAGTTCAAATCCCTCATTGCAAGGAAAATGGCCCTGGATGCCGTAACAATACTTGATACCGCCACCATCCATCCCAACCTTGCAGAGGCGCTGTCCGAAATCCATGTCGCTTTCGGCACCACGCGCCGGTTCGGAAAATACAGGAAAACTTTTTTTACACCGAGCGCAGCCGCCGGAAAAATAACCGCCGACTGCCATAACCTGGAATGCGCACTGGTCATGGGACCTGAGGACAGCGGGCTAAAAACGAGCGACCTGGACCTGTGCCAGCATTTTATTACCATACCCACCAATGAGATGTATCCGTCCATGAACCTCTCCCATGCACTGGCCATACTCCTGTACGAGCTGTCAAATGCAATGGAATCAGAACTTCATGCAGGCCCCCTGCCCAGGAAACAGGCAACCGGGCATGAGATCGAGCAAATGTACCAGCACATGCGGCAGGCACTGACACGGATAGGATACCTGGACCCTCAGAACCCGGACCATCTTTTAAGGACCTTCAGGCGGATATTCGGCACTGCAGGATTGACCCCCCGTGACGTTCGTATTATACGTGGACTCATGAGCAAAATAGACTGGCTGGACAGGCGTTGCCGGTAAGAAAGCCCGGCAGCCGGCCTGTTCAATGAGCTTTTTTGATTTAAACAACCCTTTTTATTTCAAGTAGATATGGAGGACTTAATGAACATTGTTGTTTTAGGCGGCGGACTCGTAGGCGGTCCCATGGCACATGACCTGGCTTCAGACACCGGTATTAAAGTGACAGTGGCGGACATCAACCCGGCTGTCCTGGAAAAATTCAGCAGCACCCCGCAAATTGACACCATTCAAGCCGATCTTTCGGATCAAAACGCCCTTTTATCCATGCTGGCGGATTTCGACATGGTTATCAGCGCAGTACCGGGATTCATGGGATTCAAGACCCTGGAAACCATTATCAAAGCTCGAAAAAACGTGATCGATATCGCGTTTTTTCCTGAAGATGCCCTTGAATTGGATGAACTGGCAAAGGAAAACCGGGTAACTGCAATTGTAGACTGCGGGGTGGCCCCCGGCATGAGCAATCTTTTGACAGGCTATGCTTCCCACCTTCTGGACAAGGCTGAAAAGGTAAGGATCTATGTCGGCGGACTGCCGGTGATCCGTCAGCAGCCCTGGGAATACAAAGCTGTCTTCTCTCCCATCGATGTCATCGAAGAATATCTGCGCCCCTCCTTTTTTGTAAAAAATAAAAAAATTGTCTCCAGGCCGGCATTAAGCGACCCTGAATTCATTGATTTTCCCGAACTTGGAACATTGGAGGCCTTTAACACCGACGGATTGCGCTCCTTGATCAAAACCATGGATATTCCCGACATGAAGGAAAAAACCCTGCGGTATCCAGGCCATATCGAAAAAATCCGCTTTCTCAGGGATACCGGATTTTTCAGTGACAAAGAAATCCAGATAGGCTCCCAGTCAATCCGGCCCATAGACATGACGGCCCGGATCCTGTTCCCACAGTGGGAACTCAAGGAAGGAGACGAGGATGTCACCATAATGAAAATCCAGGTGGACGGTATTGCAGACAATGTCCGCACGACATACACATGGGATCTTTTTGACACCTATGATAAGGATACCCGTACCCATTCCATGGCAAGGACAACCGGCTATACCGCCACGGTTGCAGCAAGGATGCTCAAAAACGGCCTGTTTTCGGAAAAAGGGATCATTCCGCCGGAACTTATCGGGCGGCATCCGGACTGTGTTGCGTTCATCCTCGAGGAGCTGAAAAAAAGGCGGGTGGTATACAGGCAGCAGATCACCCGGCATTGATCCGCAAACAGCTCCAGGATGCTGTTTTCAACATTTGCCGGTGACAATGAGCCGGTCAGGAGCGGTTTTCCAGGATCTCGAGAATGTTTCTGCACATGTCAGAAGCTCGGGAGACAAAGGCTTGAGCCCGGTTCATTGTCATTTCCCGGTATTCTGCGTCAGTGATGTCGGCCATATTGATCACCACGTTCCGAAAGGCTCCCCATATCCCTACCTCGAGGGATCGGGCTCCTACCTCCATATCTGAACGTGATGCGATGTTGGCAGACCTGGCCGCACCGGCCAGGGCATCCCAGACCTTATCGGCGATCTCCATGGTCCGCATGGGAACGGCAATGGCCTTTTTCAAACCGGCCTGCAACTGTTCCTGACGGAACTTTTTTTCCTCTTCTGTATCCCGGGGCAGGCCCATGGCCTGGATATAATCCCTGAATGCCTGAGTGTCGGCATCGATCATGGGAATCAGGTCTGCTGCGGCCTCGTGCAGCGGAGGGATAATGGTTCTCATTTCAACGTCCAAAGACTCAAATTTCCTGACCCCGTAAGTAAGTTTGGCGGCCATGGCTCCCAGCCCGGCTCCCATTGCCGCAACAGCAGCTGATACCGATCCTCCGCCCGGGGCGGTACTGCGGGCGGCGACCTCGGTAATAAAATTCCTGACAGACATGCCGGCCAGGGGTTCTTCAGGCGGGTCTGCAATGATGTACTCGATTATTTTTTCCCGCGGCAAAAAGGGAGCGACCGAATTAAGCCCGAGCCTTTCAATGGCCAGGCGAACCTTCTGGTCTTCGTCCAGGATGAAAAGGTTTTCTTCTTCAATATAATAATCTGCCGCCATGAGGATGGCATCCAGAGGTACCAGACCCACCATTTCCGACCCCACGACCCCGACGTTGAGTTTTCCAGCCTCTTGTTTGACCGCCTCGAACAGGGTATGCGGGGCTGTCACCCGGTAATTGTTCAGGTTGACCGTAACCTGGGCCATGTTGTATTCATCCACATACCATCCCATTCCCTTGACATCCTTGAACCGCCCTGGTGAATCTTCACCCCGGCCCGCCTCCCGCAGGTTCAGCGCGATCCTGTGGGCCTGGTTGGGTGTGGACAGCAGGTTGACGTTATAGGCAATAAGGAAAAAACGGGCCCCGGTAACAGTAGCCCCCCACCGGGGGATAAACCTGGCAGGGCCGAAATCCGGTTTCCATTCCGGACGTACAATCCTTTCCTTGAGTCCTTCATACTGGCCTTCACGGATCTGGGGCAGCTTTTTCCTGTAATCCTGGTCTGAAGATTCTTCATACAGATAAACGGGAATCTTGAGTTCATCTGCAGCCCTCTTGGCAAATGTCCTGGATATTTCAACACATTCGGCCATTGTGACGTTGGAAACCGGAATGAACGGGCAGACATCCATTGCTCCCATGCGGTGATGCTCCCCGGTATGGGTAGTCATGTCAATTTTTTCCCAGGCAACCCGGGCTGAATTCAACGCCCCTTCGACCACGGCTTCCGGTGATCCCACAAAGGTTACAACAGTCCTGTTTGTTGATTTCCCGGGATCGACATCCAGCAGGATACAGCCCGGCGTATCTTTAATTGCCCCGGCAATGGCGTTTATCGTTTCTTCGTTCCGGCCCTCTGAAAAATTGGGGACACATTCAACAATCTTTCTCATCACACACCTTTACAATGCTTTTTTCAGTTTATTCCTTCCTGCCTGCTGTATCACATATCCATAAGCATGTATATACATGTATGCAATTTTAACCAGGCACCGGAACGGACGGGAAACGGGAGCGGTCGGTATGGGGATAGAACTTTGCGCCTGAAAAAAGATTCATGAATTCCTGGTTGACATTGAGCTCGATATAGGTAATGCCCTGCCGGATTGCCATCACACGGTCAAAGGCACCAGGGGTTGTGAGCATCATGCAGGCACCTTTCAGGGAGCTGTTGCCCAGGACATGGAACCTCTCCTTTTCCAGATCGGGCAGCATGCCTATGGATATGGCGGATGCCGGATCGATGTAGGACCCAAAGGTGCCGGCTACAAAAAAAGACTCCAGGTCAGTGAAGTCAATACCGGCGGTATGCCGGACGATTACCTCTAAAATGGTATACATGGCGGCTTTTGAACTGGTAAGGGAATTGAGGTCCGCCTGGCTGAACAGGATATCGGTCCCTGTGCCGGAACCGTTTTTTTCCACCAGGATGAAATGCTGGATTCCGTCCTTGTCCTTCAACCGTTCCCTGCATATCTCAGGGACGAATTTCCCCCTAATATCGATCATGCCTGATAGAAACAGCTGGGCTGCCAGGTCTATCATACCCGAGCCACAGATTCCCACCGGGGGTTTATCGTCAATGGTATGCACTGATATATCAAGTGTCCGGGCATCGATGACCACACGGTCAATCACACCGGGACGGGCCGTCATTCCCATTGCACTGACACCGCCTTCGAGGGCGGGTCCTGCCGCGCCTGCACAGGCAATGAGCCAGTCTTTATTTCCCACGACAATCTCGGCATTGGTTCCCACATCCACCAGGATACATGGCGCTTCTTTTTCATCGAGCTTTGAAAACAACAGCCCGGCCATCAAATCTCCGCCAAAATAACTCCCGATATTGGGAAACAGGAAAACAAGGCCTGTGGTGTTAATATCCAGGCCTGCCTCCCGGGCACAAAGAGTATCCAGAACATTGACACAGGGGATATAGGGTTCCTTGATCATTTCAAACGGGTCGATCCCGAGAAAGAGATGGGTCATGGCGGTATTACCGGCACCTGCCACCAGGAACACATCTTCGGGTCCAAGTCCCTGATCCCGGCACAGGCTGTCGATATGCACATTCACTTCGTCGACAATCAATGCCCGGAGCCTCTCCCGGCCGGTCTCGGTCATGGCATGGTGAATCCGTGTCAGGACATCGGGACCGATCCCGCTCTGGGGGTTGTCAAAACCGGTCTCTTTGAGAACCTGGCCGGTGGCAAGATCCACGAGACTGAGAGCCACGCGGGTGGTACCTATATCCATGGCTATACCGGCTACTGTCCGGGGATGGTCCATCGGAAGTACAGCCGCCACCATCCAGGCCGTCTGTCCGGGAAACACCACCGCCTTTATCCGGTGATCCGCCTGCCTGAGTGTTTTCGGCAACTGCCGGAGCAAACCTGCAGGAACAATGATTCTGTCAGTTCCAAGCTGGGTTGACAAAGCTTTTTCAAGCCGCTCTGCGTCAGCGGTATTATCGGCCAGGCTGGGGGAATCCACCCTGAGATCAACCACGTAACAAGACAGTCCTGCAGGATGTGTCATTTCGCGGCCCTCATAATTTCAAGCCTTTCTTTTATCCTGGGAAACTGGTTCAGATCCGTATGGGGCAGAAACAGAGCACCCATGTAATGGTCCATGTAGGAGGGGGTATCGGCCAGTTCGAAATTTGTCATCATTTTGACCACATTGCCGACATCCTGGCGCAGCTTGTTGGTAAGGCAGTTCATCTTGCATCCCAGAAGCGAGCCGTTTCCAAGATAGGTGACCCGGTCGGTATCGATTTCCGGCAGCAGCCCTATGGTGATTGCGCTCTCCAGATCTACATAACTGCCGAAGCCGCCAGCCAGAATCACCCTGCTGATGTCATTAATGGTCAACCCCACTTCATCCAGAAGGGTTAACGCGGCGCTGTACATGGCGCCCTTGGCCCGTATAAGGTTGTCGATGTCCGGCTCGGTAATGGTGATATCACGATCGAGCTGGGTTGTCTGGGCATAAGCGAGAACATATTCCCATATACCGTCTGTCATGCGGATTCGCTCTGTCTCCAGGTCTTGATTGAACTTGCCTGAATTATCGATAACCCCGATTTCAAACATCCGGGCCACCAGGGTGATGAGACCCGAACCGCAGATACCTTTGGGCTTGACATTGCCGATGGTGAGAATCATGGGTTCATAGGTCACTGGATGAACCGAGACATCCTCAATAGCGCCTTTGGCAGCCCTCATGCCGAACTTGACCCCTCCGCCTTCAAAGGCGGGACCTGCGGACGCGGCTGTGCAGACCATCCATTCACGGCTGCCGATCACGATTTCAGCGTTGGTCCCGATATCCATGTAAAGAGTCAAGTCATCGGACCGGTACATGCCGGACGCCATGATCCCTGAAATGATATCCCCCCCCACATAGCTGGAAACCCCTGGGTAGAAAAGGGCCATGGCATGGTCATTCAGCTCCAGCCCCACTTCACGGGCATGAAACGGCGGGAAAAAGATTGCTGCCGGCACATAGGGAGCCAGCCGGATATGCTTCGGGTTTATTTTCAGCAGCAGCTGCGTCATTGTGGTGTTGCCGGCCAGAGTAACCGTGGTTACCTCTTCCTTGTCTATCCCTGCACGGTCTATACTTTTGGCTATCACCGCGTTAATGGTCGTCACAACCTTCTTGTGAAGCACATCGAGGCCGTCTCCCTTGATTGCGAAAAGAATCCTGGAGATCACGTCTTCCCCGTAACTGATCTGGCCGTTGAAATCTCCATACTGGCCCAGCACTTTCCCGGTATGAAGGTCAAGGACCTGGGCATAAATGGTCGTGGTTCCTACATCCACGGCAATGCCGAAATTGCGTGATGTGGTGTCCCCGGGTTCGATGTGGACAATCGTATTCTTCCCGTCCGGGCGGACCGGGCGGACAATGGTGACGGTCACCTTGAAACCCTGCTCGCGCAGCACATCGGGCAGCTTGCGTATCAGGCTCAGGCTGGTATCCAGGCGGTGTTCGTCATGATTTGTCCTGAGATAATCCACGATCCTGGCCAGGTCGGCCTGGTGATCTTCCGCATTCGGCTCTTCCATTTCAAGGTAAATTTTTTCGACCGGCGGAATGAACAGTCCTTCCTCCCGGAGTTCATCAACATTTACGTCCATGGCAGATGCTTTATGGCGAACCCCGATCATGGCATTGAGCCGGCTGGTATCTGTTTCAGATTCAACCGGCACCCTGACAGTCAAATCTGAATTGACGCGCGACAGGCATGCCAGGCGGTATCCCTTTTCCCGCTCTGCCGAAGACAGTTTTTCCGAAACACCGCCGGTGACCTCCCCGTCCTCTATCAGCACGCGGCATTTACCGCATACACCCTCTCCACCACAAGAAGCGTTTATATGAATTCCCGCTTCCATGGCAGCCTTTATCAACCGTTCCTGCGGTTCAACCTCGACTGTTTTCCCATATGGTAAAAACTTGATCTGGTATGTCATAGGTAATCCTTGTCGTTTCGTGATTTAGTTTTTCTCTGTCAAACAAACATACCGGTCCGGCCGGCATATTATTTCTATCATAGCCAGTCGAAATTTTTTTGGCAAGGTCGTTACCTGAAAATCATGAAAAAAGTACTGTTGTGGAAGGAACATAAGGTTTTAATATTTAAGCCGGTTTCCAGAATTTGAGCCCGGAATGAAGCGGCAGTAAAAATAAGAATTGATATTTTTGCAGCATTATGACTATAAAAATGTCTGTAATCCAGTAGTTAAAATCACAAAACGTGAGGATGGACATGACATGAAAACTGTGGACGAAAAAAGGCTGCGAGACATTGTCGGTGAGACCAATATCAAAAGCGATCCTTCAGATCTTTATATCTACGGATCCGATTCTTCCGTACACCAGTCCCTGCCCTGGGTGGTGGTCCGCCCGGAGAATACCGGGCAGGTCCAGAAAATCATGCAGTATGCCAATGCCGACCTGATACCGGTAATCACCCGGGGAGGAGGCTCCGGCATGTGCGGCCAGGTGGTTCCGATCCAGGGCGGCATCATCATGGATATGAAAAAAATGAACAGGATTCTTGAAATCAACATGCCGGACGTATACTGCCGGGTTGAACCCGGGGTGGTGGATGACGATTTGAACCTGGCGTTGAAACCCTATGGAGTGTTTTTCCCGCCCACACCGGCATCGAGCAGAATCGCCACGATCGGCGGTGAAATCGGCAATAACGCAAGCGGGGTGAGGTCTGTTAAATACGGGGCCACCCGTGATGCCGTCATGGGCATGAAAGTGGTCCTGCCCAATGGAGACCTGGTCTCCCTGGGGGCACATACCCGCGTGGAGGCATCCGGCTATCAACTCCACAAGCTCATGGTCGGATCCGAAGGCACCCTGGGAATTGTTGTCGAAGCCACTTTGCGGTTCATCCCGATCCCGGAATTCAGGTGTCTCGGGATCGCCAACTTCGATGATCTGCGCAACGCCGGTGACTCCATCAGTGAAATCATGGCATCCGGGGCCAGTCCGTCAATGCTTGAACTGGTTGATTCCGTGGCAATAAAAGCCGTGAACAAAACCATGAACCTGGGCCTTAAGGAAGTCGAGGCAGCCCTTTTATTTGAAGCTGACGGCATGGTCAAGGAAGCGGTTGATTACGAAATTCTCAAAATGAAGGGCATCTGTCAAAAACATGGCGGCCGGGACATCACCTACAGTTACGATGCAAAAGAACGTGCCAAGATTTTCATGGGACGTAAGAAACTTTTCCCCGCCCTGTCCAAGTATGATGATTCACTGGCATCTACATCCCTTGCGGATGACATGGCAGTCCCGTATTCAAAAATGGCCGATCTTGCGGCAAAAATCCACGAAGTGGCAAAGAAAAACAATATTATCATGACTGCATACGGGCACTGCGGATCAGGATGCATGCACACCAAAATCCTGATGGATACAAACCGGGAAGACCAGTGGGCTTCCGCCCAAAAAGCCATAACTGAAATTTATGCCTATGTCCGGTCCGTCAGGGGAACGACCAGTGCGGAACATGGCATCGGGCTTTCCAAGGCCCAGGCCTTCAAGGATGAAAAGCAAGATTCAATAGCACTGATGAATCTTGTCAAAAAAGCCATCGACCCGAATAATATCCTCAACCCGGGAAAACTGAGTCAGGCCCCTGATGACTGGGTCACTGCCACCGGGCTGAGATATGCCGTGAATAATTAAAGAAAAGGCGTTTGAATATGACATCCCAATTCACCCATCTTGAAAAATGGCAGCATACACTTGCAAGCTGCATCCGTTGCGGATACTGTTTTGAACACTGTCCGCTCATGAAACACACCGGCTGGGAATCAGATGCGCCCCGGGCCAAGATTATCACCGCCTTCGGCCTGCTGAACGGCGCCATACAACCCACGGACTATATTGCACACCGGATGTTTTCCTGTTTTTACTGCAAACGGTGTGAAGCCGCCTGTTCTTCCGGCGTTGAGTTGACACAGATCTTTGATGATGTCCAAAGAGACCTTCTTGAAATAGGATTCAAGGGCACGGGCACTGTGTCGATTACCCGGGACAATTGCGCCAGATGCCTGATATGCGTCAAGGAATGCCCTCACGATGCCAGGTTCTATGACGGAGACCGCATTGTCACTGACCCGGTAAAATGCCGGTCATGCGGCATCTGCGTGGAGGTCTGTCCGGCAGGGGCAGCAGGATTCATTGACAATTACGGCACAGGCAGGCAGGACCTTGTGGAAAAAGTCACTGATTTTCTTAAAACAGCTCCCCAGGCAAAAGCCATTGTGTTTGCATGTAACTGGTCTTTTTTCCCGGATCTCCAGGCATCAGTCCTGCCGGATTCTGAAGAAAACGAAAAAGATTACAAAATTCTGGTCAACATGTGCGGCGGGAGGCTTGAATTCCCGTTACTGATGGCACCCTTTCTAAACCATGCCAGCGGTGTCATGGTAGCATGCTGCCCGGATGATGACTGTGAAAACAACGGCAACATCAAGGCGGCGGCGCTTGTTGAGTCGATGAAAACCATGCTGGAAAAAATGGACATCGATCCTGAAAGAATAAACATGGTACAGGTCAAAGCAGGTGATAAACAAGCATTTCAGGCTCATATCGACACCTTTGTCGAAACCCTGAACCACCTGGGACCCATCCGCTGAAAAGGAGCTTTCAACATGCAGATTTGTGTGCCATACGGAAAAGACGGTTCAATGAAAGCCGAACTGGATGACGGCATCCGGGTTTCATTTCTTGAGGCCAATGACGTAGAGATCGAGGCCGGCCGGGATATAATCACAGAAGCGGTCAATAATCCCATCAACCAGAAACAGTTCTCCCAGTTCCTGGCCGATGCCGAAGATATCCTGGTCATTGTC
>CAYNHL010000010.1:0-53528 GCA_964397015.1 uncultured Desulfobacterales bacterium
AGCCTTGAAATATCATATACGATTTTTTTAAAAAAAGTAAGGAGACGAGGAAAGAAAATGCTGAAAATGGCCGCTACTTTTGAACTTCTGACCACCATTGGTGCTGTTACAACAGCCGAGGAAGCCGATACCATATTCAGGCAGTACATGCCTCCTGCCCAGTACCTGAAAATGTCAAAGATAACCGCACCAAAGGTGAGGACCAGGATTGCAAACGCAATGGCCCTGTGCCGGCCTGCCTCAGTGTTCATCAATACCGGATCTGCAGAAGACAGGCAATTCATCAGGGAACTGGCAATCCGGAAAAAGGAGGAAGCACCCCTGGCCATGGGCGGGCACACCATCCATTTTGATCTGCCGGAAGAACAGGGCAGGCTCGTTAATCAGACCTGCTATATTGTCGACAAGGAAGAACATGTCAGCACCCTGGCCCACCGTATTGACAGGGCCCAGGCCATGGCCGAAATCCAGAAACAGATGACCGGCATCATGAAAGACATGACCATGATCATAGGTTTCTACCTGCGTGGCCCGGTTGGCGCGCCGGTGTCCAATCCGGCCCTTGAGATCACCAGTTCCGCCTATGTGTCCCACAGCGCAGACCTGCTCTACCGGAATGCATTTGAAACCTTTGACAGGGAAGTAAACCGCCTGGGGCATTTTTTTACCAATATTCACTCCGAGGGGCTCAATCGCCCCATAGACCTGCCGGATGCCCGAATATTAATGGACCGCAAATTCCAGACTACATACTCCTGGAAATGTACCTATGCCGGCAACACTCTTCTTTTGAAAAAAGGCAACCACCGGTTTGCCGTGGATAAGGCTGTTTTCGCGGGCAACAAAAAAGAACTGGCGGAGCACATGTTCATCACGGGAATCAAAGGCCCTGAAGACCGTATCACCTGGATTGCCGGAGCAGCTCCCTCCGGCTGCGGTAAAACCACCACGGCCATGGCGGGCCACATGTTTGTAGGAGACGACCTGGCACAGATGTGGATCGCACAGGATGGCAGCATACGCAGCATCAACCCGGAATGCGGTATTTTCGGCATTGTCGCGGATGTGAACCGGACAGGAGATCCCATGCTGATTGACGCGTTGAGAAACCCTGGCTGCGAGGTCATCTGGTCCAATGTACTGGTGGATGAAAACAATGTCCCCCACTGGGAAGGCAGCCAGGAGTCTCAACCTGACAGCGGCATAAACTTCCAGGGTCCCTGGAAACAGGGCATGAAAGATGAACAGGGCAAAAAAATCCCCATGTCTCATCCCAATGCCAGGTGCACACTGTCTGCAACCGGATTGAAAAATTACGCTGGTGACGCGGAGAAAAAAGACGGGGTAATCACCAGGATTTTCACTTACAGCGGCCGGGATTCAGATACCATGCCTCCGGTCAGGGTTGCCAGGACTGCTGACCATGGTGTTGTGACAGGTGCCTGCATAGTATCCGAGGCCACGGCCACCGAGGTGGGTGCCAGAGGAATCAAGCGCGCCCCCTGGGCAAACGCCCCGTTCATTCCGGGGACACTCGGTGATTACATGGACCTCCAGTTCAGCTTTTTCAACAGCATTGACATTGACCCGTCTTACAGGCCGGTACTGGCCGGACTGAACTTCTTTCTCACCCGTGAAGCAAGGGGGGGCAGTTCCAACGCACTGCTGGGCGAAAAAAGGGATGTCAAAGTCTGGCTTGCCTGGCTTGAACGGTATGCCCACAATGAAGTGGACTACATCGAAACCCCCATAGGCAACCTGCCGTGCTATGACGATCTGCGAGAGCTGTTTTCAACCATTGTAGACAAACCTTATCCACAGGATCTTTACGATAAGCAGTTTTCATTGTACATTGACAATATTGTCTTTCTTATTGAATTACAGGAAAAGGCCTATGCAGAAGAGATAAACATTCCAGGCCGGTTTTTTGAAATCCTTTCAGAACAGAAAAAAGAACTGCTGGCCCTCAAGGCAGCAAGCGGGGCAATTGTACCGCCCGGAACCTTTTCCAGAACACGGCAGTCGAAAATATATTGAGTTACAGGAGGAAACATGACCCGCATCTGCAGTGTTGAAATGTACCACGTACGTATTCCCCTGGACAAACCCTTTTATCCGAGCTGGATACCGGGATATCCAGCCACGGACAACCGGTTTGACCTGATCTGCATAACCGTCGACAGCGGCATAAAGGGATATTCGGCCGCTCCGGCCATAGCATCGGAAAGGCTGGGGCTGGGCAACCTGATCGCCCCGTATCTCCTTGGCCACGATGCAACGGACATCGATCTGATGCTGCAGCGCCTCCGGGAGGTTTCCTACCTGGGAGTCCGGGCCAACTGGATTGAACCGGCCTTCTGGGATATCATAGGTAAAATCGAGAAAAAACCGGTTTTCGAGCTGCTTGGCGGCAAAAGAGAGCCGGTTGAGCTGTATGCCTCTACCGGTGAGATAAAATCCCCTGAAGCCCGGGTGGATGAAGCCCTTAAACGCATGGAGGAAGGATTCAAGACTATCAAAATAAGGGTACACGATTTTGATGTCAAAAAAGATATAGCCCATGTCGAGGCCGTGGTCAAGGCTGTGGGCGATAGAATGGCCATAGGCGTCGATGCGAACCAGGGATGGCGGGTTACCATTATCAACGATGCTCCCTTATGGGATCTCAAGCGGGCGATGTATTTTGCCGATGCCTGTGCCGACATGGATATTGCATGGCTCGAAGAGCCTTTGCCCATGGATGAATTTGATGCCCTGGCCGAACTGACCAGGTACAGCCGTATCCCGATTACCGGCGGAGAAATCCATACCAATGGAAAAAACGAACTCAAATACATGATTGAAAAAAAATGCTATGATATCTTTCAGCCGGATGCCGTGATGACCGGAGGTATCAAACATTCTCTCGAAGTAGCGGATCACTGTCAAAAATACAATGCCGGGTTCACGCCCCATACATGGACCAACGGAATCGGATTTGCCGTCAATCTGCAGGTGCTTCTTGCCAGCGGCTTCAATGGTGTCAAGCCACTGGAATACCCGATAAACCCGCCCTCATGGACAGTGGAAAAAAGAGACGGAATCCTCAGGCACCCGTTTTACCATGACAAGGGGGTGCTGAATCCTACATATGCAGAAGGACTTGGATTTGATATCGATCCAGATGCGCTTTCCCGGTATGGAGAAAGATTTTTTCACATGAACCGGCGCAGACTCGCGGTCTATACCATACGGGACAAGGGGCTCAAGACTGCATTGAAGCTCAATGCCAACAAGAAAAAATTCGGCGTGGGCCGAAAAAACAAAGTCATGTAAGAACAGATTCCACCAGGGCACTGATATCTTCTTTGACCGTGGGATGTTTCTTCATTTCCCCGGCCCGGTCAATCTGCCGGTAACACAATTGACCTGAAAACGAAATCCCGGCCGCGTCAAAAAAATACCTGGCAGTCAGTACCATTCCGTCAAACAGGTCCGCGCCTTTTGTTGCCCCGGCACTGAGCAGAATGCCCATACGCCGTTCCGGCGACCGGGGCAGAAATTCGGATTGCATTCCAACATCCCGGTATTTTCGGGCCCAAAGTACCTGGGACCGGTCAATCATGGATTTGAGCGGTCCGGGAAATGAATAAAAATAGACCGGGGAGCTCAATACCACCATGTCCGCAGTTAACAACAGCGGCAGAAATTCAGTAGTAAACTCATCCTTGAAAACACAATACCCTTTTTCTTCACAGGCACCGCATCCCTTGCAGGGGTGGAACCGGAAGTCTTCCGGTTCCACCACCCGGGTATCATGGTCCCTGGACTTCATTTCATCCATGAAAAGAGACATGAGATAGCGGGTATTTCCGTTTTTTCTCGAACTGCCGTTAACTCCGAGCACCTGCATGATCATTCCTCGATGGAAAGAAGTTCCACCTCAAAAATCAGGGTTTCGCCCGGCTCGATGGCATCTCCTGCTCCCCTGTCGCCGTAGGCCAGGTCAGAAGGGAGATACAGCATCCATTTGCCTCCTACCTTCATTTTCTGAAGAGCCTGGGTCCAGCCCTTGATGACTCCGTTGACCGGAAAAACAGCCGGCTGGTCCCGGTCATGGGAAGAGTCAAACTTTGTTCCATCGATCAGGGTGCCTGTATAGTGACATTTAACCTTGTCTTCGGCTTTTGGCGAAGGGCCGTCACCCTCCTTGATCACTTTGTACTGGAGTCCTGAGTCAAGCTGCACGACCCCTTCCTTTGATTTGTTTTCTGAAAGAAAAGCGGCTCCTTTTGCCTTGTTTTCATCCGCCTTCTTTGCCATGGCTTCGACCTGCTTTTCGCGTGCCATGTTCTGGAAAGCCTCGATGGTTTCCTTGATCTCGGCCTCTGTCATACTGGACTCCCCGGCAAGAGAATCTTTCATGCCCTGGAGGAAAAGGTCGGTATCTATGGTAAAACTGTTTTTCAGGTTGCGGGTTACATCATATCCGATGGCATAACTGATACGGCCGTCCTGATCTGCGTTTTCCAGTTGTTTCTTGACATCTTCGGTTCCGGCATAGAGCCATGAGCTGCAGAAAAACACTGCTGCTGCAACCATTGCGGTTAAAGTAAATTTACGTGTCATTCAAGTCTCCTAACTGATAATCATACGGTTGATAATACAAGGATTAATATCAGATTCAATTTGTGATTACAATGCCAAACCCCTTGATGACCATTTGATAATCCAGCAGGAAAACACATGGATCAAAACACATACAATTGACAGATACTGCAGTGTGCGGCGCTAAAGCATTTCGATCACACACGCCATTGAAACGCCGCCGCCGCCGCATAAAGTGGCCATGCCCAGGGATCTGTTCCGGTTTTTCATGGCATACATCAACGACACCACGATCCTGGCACCTGTAGATCCCACCGGATGCCCCAGTCCGATACCGGACCCGTTGACATTGGTTATTCCACGGTCCAGGCCCAGTTCCCGCTCGCACCCGATATACTGTGCGGCAAACGCCTCGTTGAGCTCTATGAGTTCAAAGTCCGACAGTTCAAACGGTGACCGGTCGAGCAGGTTCCTGACTGCCGGAACTGGAGAAAGCCCCATGACAGAGGGATGACAGGCACCCCTGGATACAGCCCTGATCACCGCCATGGGCGCAAGGCCCAGCTCTTTTGCCCGCGAGGCTGACATTATCATAATTCCGGTGGCACCGTCATTTATCCCGCTGGAATTGCCGGCTGTAACCTTGCCTGTTTTCGGCACGAACGCGGCCGGCAGGGAGGCCAGTTTTTCCATGGTGAGTCCGGGCCTGAAATGCTCGTCTTTATCAAAAACAATTTGAGGTTTTCTCTTCTGTTCGATCGTCACAGGCACGATTTCATCCCTGAACGACCCATCCAGGGTCGCACGCTCCGCTTCGTTGTGGCTGCGCAATGCCACCTCATCCATCTCCTGCCTGGAAATATCGTGGTGCTGGGCTATAAATTCCGCCGTATGCCCCATTATATAGGGTTTACCTACAAACAGGCTCAAGGGGGGCCGGGTCTCGTCCACCGGTCCTGTTTCCGGATGGGGGATAATATGGGAACCGCAGTGCAGGGCGTGAATCATGTCATCCACAAGGGTCTGATCCTGCAGCCTGCATCCCCAACGGGCCTTGGGTATACTGAAAGGAACGGATGACATGTGTTCGGTTCCCCCGGCAAGGATGACATCAGCCATGCCGGCCTGGATCATGGCCATACCGGAAATCAATGCCTCCATTCCGGAAATACAGACCCGGTTGATGGTGACAGCCGTGATCGATTCGGGAATACCGGCCAGCAGGGCTCCCACCCTGGCAACATTCAGGGTGTCGCAGGATTCCATACAGCACCCGTACCTGATATCATCGATTTCACCAGGATCTATCCCGGCCCTTTTTATGGTTTCCTTCATTGTGACGGCGGCCAGATCTGCTCCGTTCAAAGGCAGAAGCGTACCACCGAATGCACCGATCGCTGTCCGGCATCCGGATACAATAACAACATCTTCCATTATATCTCTCTCCTGAATTGGTTAAAATGCACGTTCATCCATTATAACGGCAGGATGACCTGTATTCATGACTGCCGCAAGTTTGCCCCGGGTGACCGGCAGCATGGTTTCAATAAAAAACTGTGCTGTGGTGATCTTTCCCTGGTAGAACACCCTCTCCCTGGAATCCAGCCCGGGGACGGCTGCAGCAGCCCGCCAAAGCAGCATCCAGGCCATGATCACGTCCCCGGTGGCATCCATCAGCGGATGGGCACTGGCAAAGGCAGAGGCAATATCGTCTGAACCTGCGGCCGCCACAGTATCCCGGCACACGGTTTCAAGTTCAAAGGCGGCCTGTTCCACCCGGGACGTAAGTTCTTTCAGGGAATCTGTTTTCCTTGCCATGGCAACGGTCTTGTTGATCTCTTTGATCAACGATGCAAGCATGTTACCGGAAAGCTTCCTGCCCAGAAAATCCATGGCCTGTATCCCGTTGGTTCCTTCATAAATAGAGGCGATCTTTACATCCCTTACCATCTGTTCCACCGGGAACTCCCTGGTATATCCGTATCCGCCGTAAACCTGCATGGCATCCACACAGACATCGAACCCCTTTTCACTCAAATAGGCCTTGACCACAGGGGTCAGGATATTGATCAGGTCTGAATAGTGCCGTTTCATGTCTTTGTCTTCAATACAGGCCATCTGGTCAAAACAGAAGGCGGTAAAATAGGTCAGGCTCCGCATGCCTTCAACATACGCCTTCATCTTCAGCAGCATCCTGCGTACATCCGGATGCTGGATAATCGGTACCTGGGAATCGTCCTGCTTTTGTGCACTGTCAAGCCTTCGCCCCTGGCGGCGCTGCCTGGCATAATCCAGAGCATGCATATACGCGCATGCAGCACTTGAAAACGCCTGGGTTCCAACTTCCAGCCGCACCTCGTTCATCATGTGAAACATTATTTCCATGCCGCGATTGGGCTCACCCAGCAGTATTCCCCTGCAGCGGCCATTGCTGCCAAGGCTTAACGAGCAAGTCGGACTGCCGTGAAGTCCCATTTTAGACTCGACACCGGTACAGACCACGTCGTTGTCCGGTCCCTGCGACCCGTCGTCATTGACCCAGATCTTGGGCACTATGAACAGTGAAATGCCCCGGGTCCCGGCAGGGGCTCCCTCGATTCTGGCCAGCACAGGATGTATGATATTCTCTGTAAGGTTCTGCTCTCCGTTGGTAATGAAAATCTTGTTACCGGTAATGGCATAGGTGCCGTCATCGAGTTTCCGGGCCGATGTGGTCAGTGCACCGACATTGGAACCGGCATCCGGTTCAGTCAGCAGCATTGTCCCGCCCCATTCGGCGGTATACAGTTTCCTTAAAAACAATGACTTCAACTTCCCGGTGCCGAACAATTCAATCATTTTTCCGGCGCCATGCCCGAGAATGGCATAAGTCATGGCCACATAATTTGCCCCTATCATGTATTCCATGACCGCCTGGGCAACAGTGAAGGGCAGACCCTGTCCGCCGTATTCAGGATTTTCGGTCAGGGCACACCATTCCCCTTCAACCAGGAGCCGGTGAACCGGCCGCAGGCATTCGGGAACCGATACCTTTTTGTTTTCATACCTTATGCCCTGTGCATCACATTCAGCATATGTGGGCAGAATTTCCCGGGTGGCTATGGTCCGGGCTTCCTTTATAACAAGGTCGAACATCTTTTTGTTAAAGGCGCTGTATCGCCTGTGCTTGAGAAGTGATTCAGTATCCAGTTGTTCATAAAGGGTAAATTCTATATCCCGTTGGTCTGATATTTTCTGAGCCATGTCGTGCCCTCGCGGTATGGGGTTGAAAAAAAGGTAAGTGAAGTTTACTTATCAAAATAAACCATGTCAAGCTAAAATTAACCGCTGATCCAATTCATGAACATTGTTTTGATGCATGGACACAAAAAAGGCAGGGCCGCACCCTAAAAAAAGGGTGCGGCCCTGTAATATAAAACTATAATGTCAATTGCAAAAAAAGATTATCCCCCTGCCACGAGCGGCAGAAGCTGAATCACTGAATTGTCCGGAATCGATGTATTGTGAAACGCCGGACTGGAAACCAGTTTTCCGTTCAAACGGACCACGGCGCAATAGTCGCCGGAATCAACCTTTTCCAAAAGGTCGGCCACTGTCATGCCTTCACGCCATGGAAGCTGCTGTCCGTCAACCGTGATCACCCCGTGACTCCGTTTTTCTTCAGCAGCTCAACCACTTCGGGAAAATCAATTCCAAGGCGCTTGACCGTTTCAAGCGTGGGAATACCGTTGCTGGTCCAACCCCGGCGCTTGTAAACCGCATCCTTGAGCTGTTCGTACTGTTCTTCCCTTTTCCGGCGCAGGGCCGCAACTTTTTCAGGCGTGGACATCCCGCTGATATCCAGCTCGTATTTATCGGTCAGCTGTGCATCGTAACGGTCGGTACGGGACTCGTACTCTTCAGGCGTTACCGGTCCCACTGCCCGGTACGGAACCGTGTCGTGTTCCCTTGTTCCATAACCCATTTTCAAATTGAAAAGACGCTGGAAATTATACACGGCCTCGCTCATGGTTATCAGGTCATCCGGTCCGACTTTTCTGCCGGTCACAGCTGAAAAAAAATCCGCATACCAGCCGACATGCTTTACCACCTTGGCAGGTTCAGGGTTATTCTTGTTATCTTCGGGTACAATGTCGTTCCATGGCAACTTGCACAGTCCGCAAAGCCCGAACCAGGTCCTGAACATGGGGAACCAGTGCAGTGCTTCAGCCTTGTTTTCAAAAGTGGGCATGAAATTGTGGACCATGTCCAGGAAAATCAGCCAGGCTTCATCATGCTGTGGTCCTTTAAGAGCCAGCCCGTATCCACCCTGCTGGGCCAGCGACTCCTTGGTTATGTATTCTGAAAATTCCAGCCCCTTGGATTCCATGCCGATATCCTGCAGAAATGCGGCATCTGCACCGAAATCTTTGGCAAAAATGGCTTTCATACGCCTTATTCCTTTGCCCACCACGGCACCGAACCCCTCACCCCTTGCCATCTGGTGAATAAGTTCCAATGTGTTGAAACGGTTGCCGAAATTCAACTCCATACCGCCGGTATGATCCGAAGTGATCTGAGAATTTTCAAAACATTCCATCACAAAGCCGATGGAAGTTCCCACTGAAATGGTATCCAGTCCATAGGCATCACAATAGAAATTGATTTCAAGAATGGTGTGGGCGTCGAAAATACCCAGGTTGGAGCCGCATCCTGCAACGGTTTCATATTCCGGCCCGTCCACAAATACCTTTTTCCCCCTGTAGGGTCCGGTGAATGGAGAAAAATCCTTGACACCATGAGCACATGCCACTGCACACCCACGCCAGCAGCCATCAAACCCCTTGTCAAAAATATGTTCATATGTCTCTTCACCAATGACCTTGCTTTCGGGATGCGATCCGAATTTGAAATTATGGACCGGCAGACAGTCATGATCATTCATGATGGGTACCAGGTGTGTTGTTCCCACTAGCGCCATACGGTTCTGGCGGGGATCCAGTTCGTTTATTTCCTTTGCATGGGTCTTGGTGACCTTCTTTAGGGCTTCAAAATCTGCAGGGTTGTTGGATTTCATGGTTATGGCACCGCAGCGCCCCACAACAGCCTTGACCTTTTTATCCGCAAATACCGTTCCTATGCCGCCCCTGCCGGCCTGCTTGTAGCGGACCCTTTTTCGTCCTGCATCCCACCATGAAAAATTGAGGCAGCCGAAAAGGGTGTTCCCGGCTCCCGGCCCAGCGGTCACCACGGATACATTCACGGGCTTGGCTTCGTCAAAATACCGGGTCAGCGCGTCAGACATCTCATATGAATCCTCAGGCAGACCGGAAGCTTTGAAAATCTTGACGGTATTCTCGATACCATCAATCAGGATAACCACGTCATCCTCGGACTTCCCCGTTATTTCAAGTACATCAAAACCGGCAAATTTTTTGTACGGACCGAAATATCCCCCGACGTTGGAATCAATGGGGATGCCGGTCAAGGGAGAAATTGTGGTTACAATGCTCTTGCCTCCGCCCGGATATCCGGGGGTACCGCCCAGAGGACCCGACGCTATACAGATCGCGTTTTCAGGATCATTCCATTTGGTATCCGGAGAAACCGCATTCCACATCATCCATAAATCGTATCCTTTACCGCCAATGAAAGTCTGTTTTACACGGTCTTCAATGTCCCTTATCTCTATATCATTTTTTCCCAAACCGATATGAAGTGACTGATCGGTATACCCCTTTTCCACTGGTTTTTGCTTATAGGCGGTTGCACTTACCTCTTTTAATTGAATTTGACCCATAATCCGCTCCTTGTCCGGTCACAGGCCTTTGTCTTGTGGCAGCAAGGCCTGTATTCCCTTATTTAAAGTTACATATCCCAAACCATAATACCCCAAATACCATATATCCCCGGCAAAGTACACCGTACTGATCCAAAGGCAATACAAATGGTTTAACCATTACTATCCAATCTCCGGTCATTTGTCAATACAGATCCGGTATAAACTAAATCCAGATATTTGGCGCAAAAAACCTTGACATTCTGTCGATTAGATATGATATGGTTAAACAGCTTTGCTGTATTTAACCATTATAACCTAAACGCAACGAAAAGGGTGACCATGTTTGTGTTAAGCAATTTTATTTCCGCCATTGCCCTGGTATTGAACTATATTCTCCAGCTCTACTTATGGATTGTAATTATCAGCGCCCTGCTCTCATGGGTCAACCCGGACCCTTACAACCCGATAGTCCGGTTTTTAAGAAACATGACCGAACCGGTATTCTACCAGATCAGAAAAAGGCTCCCGGTTAATTTTGGCGGGCTGGACATTTCACCCATCATTGTGATCCTTGCCATTTTTTTCCTCCAGCATTTTCTGGTCACCACCCTGTATCACCTGGCGCGTTCAATGTCTTAACCCGTAATTATATAAGGAATGTTATGGGCATTACACCAGCAGTTGTAAAACAAAAGGAATTCACAACCAGATTCCGGGGTTTTGATGTCCAGGAAGTAGATTATTTTCTGGAGGAAATTGCCAGGGAACTGGGGATTCTGAACACAAAAATCAAGGAACTGTCCGAAAAAAACCACCGGCTGCAGGTGGAAAACAATGGTTACAGGAAAAAAGAAAATGCCATGAAAAACAGCATCATCCAGTCCCAGAAAGTTCTGGACGAGATGAAGGACAATGCCAAGAAATCCGCTCAGATCATCATGGCCAATGCAGAAATGGAAGCCGAAAAAATGCTCAACCAGTCCTACAAGCGCCTGTCCCAGCTGCACACGGATATCATGGAACTCAAGCGCCAGCGGACCCAGCTTGAAATGCAGATCAGCTCGATCATAGATGCCCACTCCAAAATGCTGGAAATGACAAAGGAAGAAAACAAGGTTGCCGATGAGGCGGATGCCACCCTGAAGTTTTTGAAACAGGCATAACATAACGGTTTAATTTAAGGAATCCGGGAACATGGCAGAAATTGATGCGTTTTTCAAACTCATGCATGAACACGGTGCATCAGACTTGCACCTGGCTTCGGGCCAGCGTCCTTCGTTAAGACTCCACGGGGATATCGAAAGAATCAAATATGATATCCTGGACAGTGACAAGCTCAGAAAACTTTTGTACGAGATCACATCCCAGGAGAAAATCAAAATATTTGAAGAAACAGGAGATGTGGATTTCGGCTATGAAATTCCAGGGCTTGCCCGGTACAGGGCCAATTATTTCATGCAGAAAAACGGTATTTCGGCTGTATTCCGTGAAATTCCCTCTGATATCATGACTGTTGAGCAGCTCGGCCTGCCGTCGGTGATCTCCAAACTTGCGGATTTACCCCGGGGCCTCGTTCTGGTCACAGGACCGACAGGAAGCGGGAAATCTACCACCCTTGCCGCCATTATCGACCAGGCCAACCGGACCCGGAAGGACCATATAATCACCGTAGAAGATCCCATAGAATTTGTGCACAACAGCCAGAACTGCATTGTCAATCACAGGGAGGTTGGCCTACATACCCACGACTTTGCCTCCGCACTCAGGGGCGCCCTGCGTGAAGACCCGGACATCATACTGGTCGGTGAATTGCGGGATCTTGAAACCATTACCCTGGCCATCGAAGCCGCCTCCACCGGTCACCTGGTTTTCGGCACCCTTCATACTTCAAGCGCCGCAAAAACCGTGGATCGAATCATTGAAGTGTTCCCGGCCAGTCAGCAGGCCCAGATCCGCTCCACTTTATCTGACAGCATCAGGGCCATTGTGGCCCAGACCCTGTTCAAGCGGATTGACAAAAAAGGGCGCTGCGCCGCCCTTGAAATCCTAATAGCCACCCCTGCCGTACGGAACCTGATACGGGAAGCCAAGACCCACCAGATCCCGTCCATGGTGCAGACCGGCAAGCAGTACGGCATGCAGCTGCTGGATGATGCCATCATGAAGCTATACCAGGGAAGAAAAATCAGCGGAGAGGAAGCCTATATGAAAGCTTATAACAAAGCCCTTTTCCGCCCGTACCTCAAAAAAGAGCCTGCTGATTTTACCGAAGCCTGATAAGAGCTTTTCTATTTCTTTTCAGCCAAGGAGACGTTTATGAAAAAGCAGCAACTGGACTATATCTTGGATAAAATGCTCGAGGCGCATGATGATGTCTCTGACCTGAACTTTACACCGGACAAGCCCCTGCAGGTGGAAAGCGCTGGAGAGCTCAAATCGGTCCACCTCGAGCCCGACCTGTCGCTGCTGACCCCGTTCCAGACAGAAATGGTGGCATTGAACCTGCTGGGCAACAACCGGACCCTTACCGACACACTTATAAGAGAAGGATCCTGCGACCTTTCCTACCAGCTGGCCAACAAGGCGCGTTTCAGGGTCAACATTTTTTCCAGCTCCGGCCGCTATTCCGTTGTACTCCGCCGCCTGGAAACAAAGATCCCGACCATTGAAACTCTTAACCTGCCCGGCTCATTCCATCCAATGGCAGATGAAAAAAACGGCATCATCATTGTAACCGGTGCCACCGGATCCGGTAAAACCACATCCCTGGCCGCACTTCTGGATAAAATAAACGAAACCAAATCCGTTCACGTGATTACCCTCGAAGATCCGATTGAATACCAGCACTCACAAAAGAACGCCACATTCAACCAGCGTGAACTCGGTATTGATTTCGACTCTTTTGCATCCGGCCTGCGTGCATCTTTGCGCCAGGCACCAAAAGTGATCCTGGTGGGTGAAATGAGGGACCGGGAAACGGTCGAAATCGGGCTGTCCGCCGCAGAAACCGGCCATCTTGTATTGACCACCCTGCATACCGTTGATGCGGGCCAGACCATTAACCGTATCCTGGGCATGTTTTCAACAGAAGAGGAAAAGCAGATCCGTATCCGGCTGGCGGATACTGTCCGGTGGATTGTATCCCAGCGGCTGCTGCCCAAAGTGGGCGGGGGCCGGGTGGCTGCATTTGAAGTGCTGGGAACCAGCCTGAGGGTAAAAGACACCATTCTCCATGGAGAATCTGAAGGAAAAACCTTTGCCAACATCATTGCCGCAGGAAAATCCCAGGGCATGATTTCATTTGATGACTATATCATATCATTGTATGAAAAAGGGGACATCACGGAAAACACCGCACTGGCCTATGCCTCCCGACGAGATATTGTTGGACGGGGACTGGACAGCATCAAAAGCGCCAGGGGAGAATCCACGACGCGGATCGAAAGCCTTGAAATTGACCATGGATACAAAGGGAGTTAATCTCAATGAATGTCACCTGCAGCCATTGTCGAACCAAAGTCACCATACCGGATCACAAGATACCCAAAGACAGGGAAGTTCTTTTCAAGTGCCCGAAATGCAAACGAAAACTCGAGGTTCCTCCCAAAACAGCCCCCAGGGAACCCGACCAGCAGTCAGCAAGTCAGATTTCGTCCGCTCCGCCGGTGTCTGACGACGGTTCAACCGCGCTGATATGCGTGGATGACCCTGTGACCAGGAGAAATGTCCATGCCACGCTGACGGGAATGGATTTCCAGGTACTGTCCTCAAATACCAGTAAGATGGCCCTGTCAAAAATGCAGTACCATATCTTCAATGTACTGGTCCTCAGTGACGACTTTGATGGTGGCAAAGGCAGGGCGGTTATGATAGACAGACTGAACCGAATGGACATGACCCAGCGCCGCAGGACCTGCCTGGTCCTCATAAGCCGGCCCCATAAAACCAACGATGCAATGACGGCATTCAGGCTGTCCGTCAACCATATCATCAACCAAAAAGATATCAGTGACCTTGACCAGGTTATGCTAAGGGCCATCACGGATCACCAGAACCAGTACGCCGTGTTCAAGGACTGCCTGGCCGGCAGCAGGCCGGGCTGATTTTTCTTTTCAAGAGCCCGTTGCACCTGCTTAAATTCAGCTTGCAAAACATGGTATGATATGCAAGAACAGCTCTCATGAATCTGCAATGGTATGAACCTTTATCGATCACAGAACGGCTCAGGCGGGCGTTTTCGTTCCTGAACCTGGTGATTTTATTTTTAACCGCCCTGGTGGTGTTCAGTGAATTTCGCTTTGACTGGTGTGAAAGAATGCTGGGACACTACCTTACCGCGACCAACGATGCAAGGCCGGAAACCGGGACTGTCTGGAAAACCGGCCAGCAGACCCTTGAAGCCAGCCGGTTCCTGAATGATATTATCCAGAAAAAGCAGCATACCAGACAGGAAATCGAGCAGGCAGAATCCTTTCTGCAGATTGCCGAAGATCTTTTGCCAGGTGAATGGGTCACTATTGACAAAACCCATTTCAAAACCCTCTACCAGTCATTGCCCGAGCCTGTCGCAATCCGGCTTATAGCACCGGCCAGACTGATCTGGATTCTTTCTGGCACCACCCTTGACCGCATCTTCTGTGAAGGACAATCAAGCGGCCTGAGCATTTATTTTCTGGATTCCCAGAACAGGGTCATTCATCAGCTGACCCTTTCCGATACTGATATTTCCCAGATCCGGACCGGATCAGACCCCATTACCGCCTCTCTTGAAGATATTGACGGTTTTTCCGGTAAAATTTTTCCTGCACAGCAGTTTTTCAATGCCATGTTCGCCCTTCCCGAAGACATGATCCCCGACCTTATCGTGAACCCGGACCGGCTCCTTGAAGCAGAAGGCAATATAACAAAAGTAGGCATCTGGAACGAGGCCCAGGCAGGTTATATCAACCTGGGATTTGAATACGAACACAACGGTCACAAACAGGTGGTCATAGTAAAGGGACGTGAATGGGCGGTCTGGCAGCTGAGCCTGGTACTCAGGGAAGAAGAGGTGCCGTGATTGTATTGATATACAGTATCAAGCTGATTCGGTTCATATTTTACACAGGACTTATCTGCGTTGCCCTGGCGGCAATCGGAATAACGACCCTTGTCTTCCATGCAGCCTCAGACCTGCCCAAGCTGCCCCATCCGCTTAGCCGGATTATCGAAACTCCACAGACCCGTATATTCACAAGCTCGGGCCAGATGCTGATCACCCTTGGTGAACGTAACACCGTTCCATTGAACAGGGTATCCAGGGACTTTATCAACGCTATTCTTGCCGTCGAGGATCACCGGTTTTTCGATCATCACGGCATCAACAAGCTCAGGACACTCAAAGCTTTATACATTACCCTGTTCGAGCCAGGACAGGTACAGGGCGCATCGACCATTACCCAGCAGCTGGCCAAAAATCTATTTTTCACCTTTGAACAATCCTATATCAGAAAATTCAAGGAAATGCTGGTGGCCTTCCAGATCGAAGCTTCCAACAGCAAAGAGGAAATACTTCATGCCTACATCAACCAGATACACTTTGGAGCGGGCGCCCAGGGGGTTGAAAAAGCGGCAAAGGTATTTTTCAATAAATCCGCCATTGACTTGACGCTCAGTGAAGCCGCCCTGCTTGCCGGTCTGCCGAAATCACCCACCGGCTACAATCCCTTTCACCATTTTGACCGGGCAATGGAGCGGCGGGACGTGGTATTGAACAGAATGGCCAGCGCCGGCTTTATTTCAGCGGACCAGGCACGTGAAACATCGATGATGAAGCCGGAACTCCACGCCCGGCGTACCGACAACCGGACAGGCAGCTATTTTCTCGATACAGTGATCAACCAGCTTATCAAAACCTATGGACAGGAGGTCGTCTATTACGGCGGCATCAAGGTAACCACGACACTGGATATGAAACTGCAGTCCACCGCTATTGGGGCCCTGCAATCAGGCCTCACCCGGCTCGATGAACTCATGGGGCTGCAGGAAAACGATCCTGTAAAACCCCAGGGGGCACTGGTTGCAGTTGATCCGGCATCAGGTGCCGTCAAGGCCATGCTGGGCGGCAGGAATTACTATGAAAGCGAGTTCAACCGGGCTGTCCGGTCCAAACGCCAGCCGGGATCCGGGTTCAAACCTTTCTTATATTACCAGGCAATGCAGCAGCTCGGATATCACCCGGCCACCGTCATGACAGACCGGCCCGTCATTATTCCGGTAAAAGGCGCTCCGGACTGGGAGCCTGAAAATTTCAGCAACCGGTACAGAGGGGACATGATCCTGAAAAAGGCCCTGACTCTTTCAGTCAACACCATTGCAGCCCAGCTGATGCACGAGATCGGCCCGGGTCCTGTCATCAAGGCCGCCCGGACATGCGGGATCAAAAGCCCCCTGGATGAAGTGTATTCACTGGCCCTGGGCACATCCCTGGTTTCTCCTCTTGAAATGGCAGGCGCCTTTTCGACATTTGCCACCCTGGGAGTCCGGCATGAGCCGTTTATGATCTGGCGGGTCGAAGATCCTTTCGGGCGAGTGCTTTATGAGCATATCATCCAGGAAAAACAAGTACTTGAGCCATCGGTTGCCTACCAGGTTCTGGATATGATGGCATCTGTCATAGACCAGGGCTCCGGGCGGATAATCCGGCAATCCGGGTTCAACCATCAGGCCGCAGGCAAAACCGGCACCACGGACCGTTATAATGACGCCTGGTTCACGGGGTTCACACCGACCCTGTGCACCTCTGTATGGACCGGATTTGACAAGAACAGGCCGTTGATAGACATCAATGGCGTTGGTATTACAGGAGGACGAGGCGCCGGACCCATCTGGGCCGAATTCATGGAAAACGCCCTCAAGGGACAGCCGGAAAGGCATTTTCCCATTCCTGACGACATCCGTTTCGTGGCGGTAAATGCCGCTACAGGTTGCAGGATCGATGCCCAGGCCATAAATGATACTGAAGCTGACTCCCTGGTTCAAGAGCCGGTTGAAGAAATTGTCGTTCCCCTGAAACCGGATCAGTTTCCCTGTGACCCCGTCCCGGAGGCCGACCGATGATCTGGATGATCAGAAACCTTTGCATCCGGTTCTGGATCACGGCAGTGACCGGTATCCCGGCAGCGTTTGCAGCAGCTTCACTCACCGTTGATACAGCACCGGGATCAGGGCCTGTCATCGCCGGCGCCCTTGTGATCATACTGTTTTTTTTCATCATCGATAGCATGTTCCATCTAATGGGAAAAAAAATGATATCCCGGCTGATCAAAGAAGGTGCATCCTGGGAACGGGCAGGCATCATGGTCAAAAGTGAACAATGCTATATTAAAGCTGTCAGGGTGTTTGACTCTTTTTTACTGTCCCCGTTCCGGTCAAAGAAGACCTCCCTGGCCCTGACAGGCTCACTGGCAAGATTCATGCTGACATCCCGGCGCCGTCAGTCCCCTTTTTCCAGAGCGGTAACGACCTATCTGCGACTTAACCCTTCAGACGGGGATATCTCCCTGTTATGGCTCAAATCCCTGTTCAAAAAGGAGCGCATCACATCAGAAGACGAAGAACTTGTGACCAGGCTGGCACTGGTGCACGGGGATTCACCCAGGCTGCTGCCCGTCCTGACCCGGTTTTTCCTTGACCTGAACCGGACCGACTACAGTGCCCAGAAAGTATTCCGCCATGCTCTTGACGACCCGGCCCTGAAACGTCATTTTGCAGACCGCATCAATGCTTTGATCGATATTGAAAAAGAAGCTGTGCCTGAAAAAGATATGCAGGCATTTCAATCCCCGGCTACCGTCAAACCTGAAAAATCCCTGCAGATAAAGCAGATGGCTGTCGATACGGCAGGGGTTTTGAAAAAAGCCGCCGGAAAATCCCTGTCCGCAGTAACCGCCGCTGCCAGTTTTATCCTCTTGTCCCTGGTATTTTGCCGGGACTATGTCAAAGAAAGAGAAAAAGTCCAGTTTATTTTAAAAACAGGTATTACCGCCGTGACCGGTATTTTCCTTACCGTATTCATTATCACTACCGTCACCCGCCTGGTTCCTCCCAAAACACCGAAAGACGATCCCAAACCCATTGAAATTCCGGTTCCCAAACCCTTTACCATCCAGGTGGCAGCCTACCTGAAACAGGCACATGCAGGCCGGTACGTCGACCGCCTGGAAAAACACGGCATCACGGCCAGGATCAAACAGGTGGAAGGCGGCGGAAAAACCTGGTTCCTGGTAATGGTATCGGAATTTGAAAACAAGTCTGATGCAGCCCGTTACGGCCGGGAATTGAAAGAACAGGGTATTATTGACGACTTTTTTGTCAACAACAAGTAAATCACTCAACTTCCTTAGCTGGTGAGTTAAAGCTGGATTGTTTTATCTGCAAGCTGCATGGCTGTGACGATATCCAGCATATTGGTGGTCTGTCCCAAAGCCTTCCGGTCCATCAGAGACAGGTGTGTCAGGCAGGTACCGCATACAAGGATACGGGTCCCGTTTTCTTCCAGCTCTTTTAGTTCATCGAGCACCGGGGATCCCTCGATGGCAAATCTCACACCGTGATTCACAAATATCAGATGCCACAGATCATTCCCCATTTCCCTGAGGGTTTTAAGGTAATTGACCATCAGCTTCTGCCCGAGTTCTGAATCACCCCTTCCGATTTCCATGGAACCGACGAGGATCAAAATTTTCTGGGCAGGTCCACTGCTTTCCGCCGCTGATGTCACATCCGGTTCCGTTGACGGATTGTGGCCGGCAACCCTGGATTTTGATGTATCCATAATGGCGGTTATAACGGAATTTTGGCCGTCGGAGTCAACGCTGACACTGTATCCGCTGAACTCCATAAACCTGCTGACGTTTTCAACGGCTGAATCGTTATCCACCAGCACATCGACCCGGTCCGGATGTGCTGCTTCAATCAGGGTTCTTGCTTCAAGTACAGGCCCGGGGCAGTCCAGGCCCCGGCAGTCCAATTTTTCCATGCTGTCTCCTTGAAATATATCCAGTGGGAAATATGACAATAAAATAAGAACCCCGGACTGAGTGGTCAAATTGAAATATCCGATAGCAAATGACAAAAAGTATTTGTTTTATCGATAGTATACAGTTTAATGACAAAAGCCTGAACGTTCGGGTTGCAAAAATGTCCGGTTGCAGTATTATTAGACAGGATGTCATACCCTTTCATACAATAAGATCCAAGGTCCCTGTATTGGTGGTTCCCTTCGAGGATGATGAAAAAACACCCCGGGACTGATCAAGCCCTTGCTTTAAAAAAGGTTCAGGTTCGGCCGACTGTTAATTTGAAGCCGGCCTGAAAGTGCCGGACGGATACCGGCCTCGAGTTCAGCTATTGTATTACCGCACAGCATCTTTTTGCAGATGTCATGGCCGAACTTGAAATTGGCGCTGAAATAGGGAACAAATTTTTTGAACAGTTTCACTGCATACACCTCGTTATAATGACGGGCAAGCAGTGACAGCATTCGAACGGCTGTATCCAGGTAAATGGTCTGATCCGGTTCAAATCCATTTGTCAGCTGAGCGAAGATCCACGGTTTTGCCACTGCCGCCCGGCCGATCGACAACCCGTCGCAGCCCGTCCTCTGGATCATCTTAATACCGTCTGCTTCATCAAATATATTTCCGTTTCCAAACACCGGCACCTTCACCGCCTGTTTGACATATCCTATTTGGTCCCACCGGGGGGGACGGTTCCGACGGTCCGGGGCAACCCTTGGATGAAACGTCAGGGCATCGGCACCGGCAGCCTCGAATGCAGCAGCCATGCGGGCCGCATATTCCGGGTCATTTTTCCATCCCGTCCGGAATTTGACCATAACGGGTATGGATACTGCGCTCCGGACAGCCCGGACAATATCTGATGCTTTTACAGGATCTTTCAGCAGGGCTGCTCCCGCACCTTTTTTGCAGATGGCGGCCACGGAACAACCGAAATTAAGATCCACACCAAAGAACCCCTCTGCTTCAATTCTTTGAGCCGCCTTTGCCATGGTTTCCGGCGCGCTGCCAAAAATCTGGCACACACAAAAAGGCAGTTCATCGTCTCTCCACCTGAAAACCGGTGATACCAGGCGGTTTTCATGGGGAACAGCCCGGTCGCTGCACATACCTGTAAACAAAAGTCCTGCACCGCCGAATTCCGCCACCAGCTGCCGGAATGCCACATTACCTATCCCGGCCATTGGTGCCAGGAAAAGAGGTGAGTTTATTTTTCTGCCCCGGATTACCAGCGGCTTTTTCAGCAGTGATCGCATATCTTGTATATTGATCTTTATTCTCCTGATTTTATGGCGCTCACGCCTTGAAAACAGACTGCCCTGAAGGTATAACCAGTGTGAACGGCCTGCTTGTACAAAATATAATAGGGGATGATCATGACATCATATCAACCGGTTCACCATACCACAGTTCAGATTTATTATGAAGACACCGACCATTCAGGCGTGGTTTACCATGCCAATTACCTGAAATATTTTGAACGGGCAAGGGAAGATATCATTGGCATCGAGACCCTGGCACAAATGTGGCACGATGAAGGGATTGGATTTGCCGTATACAAGACCAGCCTGACCTTCCAGGATGGTGCCGTATTTGGAGACACCCTTGACATCCGCACCACCTGGCACAAAGACGGTGACTACCGTATTGTGTTTTTTCATGAAGCCTGGCGGCCGAAAGGCAACAAACCCGCTGTGAACTGTACACTGGAACTTGTATGCCTGGCTCCTGAAAAGCGGCTGATTCCCATTCCAGGCCTTGATTTTTTATCCAGTTGACTCAATGCTTTAAAATCTTATCGATTTTTACGATTTCAATTCCACAATTAATTGAAAAATCCAATACAAATTGTTGACAGCCTATTTTTTGCTTTATATACTGGCCTATCATTAATTTATAGAAGCATAAGCGACCGGGTTTGTTTACCCGCTGAGTTTTGTTCAATCATAAATTATAAACCGCATCAAGGAGGTGCCCGTGAAAGACGAACACATGTTGCCGGATACGCAACAGCAAAAAAAAGGGGTGACCAGGAGGGATTTTCTCAAAGCCTTTACTGGAACAGCCGCTGGAATCGGTATTTCCCAAATGTTCAATCCTGCGCTGGTTGCAGCAATGCAGGAAGAACTCAAGAACCATCCGGTTCTCTGGATCCAGGGCCAGGGCTGCACCGGATGTTCGGTATCATTGCTGAACAGCGTGGATCCAAGCATCGCAAAAGTCCTCCTGGATATCATCAGTCTTCAGTACCATCCAACGATCATGGCAGCAGAAGGCAATACCGCCATGGAAAACTGTTATGAAATTGCCATGAAGTACAAGGGAAAATTTTCACTGGTAGTGGAAGGAGCCATTCCCACGGCTGCAGACGGAAAATACTGCATCGCCGGTGAACTCCACAGGAAAGGATTCACCATTGAAAAAACCATGGTCGACATGACAAAGGAACTTGGATCTGCTGCCGGCAGCGTTATCGCCATCGGCACCTGCGCTACCTACGGCGGCATTCCCGCAGCCAAGGGAAACATTACAGGCGCCACAGGGGTTAGAGATTTCTTCAAGCAATACGGCATCACGACCCCTGTAGTCAACCTGCCCGGCTGCCCGACTCATCCTGACTGGATTGTCGGATCCATCGCCCACCTGCTCACCAAGGGAATTCCAGAGCTTGACTATGACGGCCGGCCGGTTCTCTTTTTTGGAGAAAACATCCATGACAACTGTCCGCACCTCGATGAGTACGATGCCGGCATCATGTCAGCCTCCCTGTCCGACCCCAAGGGATGCCGTATGGATTTAGGATGCAAGGGACCAGAAGTCTATGCAGACTGCTTCAAGCGCAAATGGAACAGCGGCCTGAACTGGTGTGTGGACAACGCGGTCTGCATCGGATGCGTGGAGCCGGGATTCCCGGATGCTTTCTCTCCTTTCTACGAACCTATGTAACGATAGAATATTTTTAAAACCAAGGAGGTTTTACTATGGCAGGCTGTAAACCAAAAGCAGTCCCGGTGGGAGCCGGAGAAAAAATAAAAGTGGCAATCGATCCGGTCACCCGGATTGAGGGCCATCTCAAGGCTGAAGTTGAAGTCAAGGGTGGCAAGGTTGTAGATGCCCACATTTATGGCGGCATGTACCGCGGCTTTGAACAGATACTCAAAGGCAGGGATCCCAGGGATGCCTCCCAGATAACCCAGCGGATCTGCGGCGTTTGCCCTACGGCACATGCCACCGCATCCGTACTTGCTCTCGATGACGCATTCAACGTACAGGTGACGGATAACGGCCGGATCGCCAGGAACCTGATCCTGGGCGCAAACTTTATCCAGTCTCATATTCTCCACTTTTATCACCTGGCAGCACTTGATTATGTAAACGGGCCGGACGTTGCCCCGTTTATCCCGAGATACGCCAAAAACGATGTCCGCCTGGACGAAGCTACAAACCAGGTAGGTGTCAACCAGTATCTCGAAGCTCTTGAAATAAGAAAGATATGCCATGAAATGGTGGCACTGCTCGGCGGCAAGATGCCCCATGTCCAGGGTATGATTGTCGGCGGCACAACTGAAATCCCGACACGGGAAATCCTGAACGCCTATGCTGAACGTTTCAAAAAAGTCAAAACATTTGTAATGGAAAAATATGTCCCGCTGGTTTACCTGCTGGCCGGTCCCTACGGTGACCTGCTCAAAACCGGCGGCGGATACAAGAACTGCGTGGCATGGGGTGTTTTCCCGGAAGCAAACGGCGATACCCTGCTGAAAAGAGGTGTTTACACCGATGGCAAGGATTATGCGGCAGATACATCCCTGATCAAAGAATACGTCAAGTATTCCTATTTTGATGATGCAACCACCGGCTTGAACCACACCCAGGGAAGAACCATACCGGATCCTTACAAAAAGGATGCCTACAGTTTTATCAAGGCCCCGAGATACAATGACAGACCCCATGAAGGCGGGCCTCTGGCCAGGATGTGGGTAACCAACCCCGAACTGTCCAAAACCGGCCAGAACGCACTGGGCGTGAAAAAAGTCCGTGATATCGGTGATGCAGCTTTCTCCATCCTCGGACGTCATGTTGCCAGGGCGGAAGAATGCGCCATGGTTGTCGATGCTGTTGAACGCTGGATTACCGAAGCCCAGCCCGGAAAAGAGACTTTTGTCCCGACCCCGGTGCCAGATTCAGGCGAAGGCCTCGGACTGACAGAAGCTCCCCGTGGAGCACTGCTCCATTACATCAACATCAAAAACCGTGTCATCGACAATTACCAGATCGTATCTGCAACCATCTGGAACGCCAACCCGAGAGATGACATGGGACAGCGTGGTCCCATTGAGGAAGCATTGATCGGAGTGCCGGTGCCGGATACTGACAACCCGGTGAATGTGGGGCGCCTGATACGCTCCTTTGACCCCTGACTGGGATGTGCCGTCCACGTGCTGGACGCAGATACCGGTAAAGTAACCGTAATGGATGTACCACTCTAATTTGACAATCCAATTGTTTTAAACCTTTAAGGGGAATGGGACATCCCATTCCCCTGATTTTTTTATACAGACGTCAGGAAACGAATAGATCCATGAAAAAACTGCTGGTACTGGGTGTTGGAAACATCCTTTTGATGGACGAGGGAATCGGGGTGCATGCTGTCCATGAATTACTGAAGGAAAAGGACAGTTGGGATGAGACCCTCATTGATTTTATCGATGGCGGAACCTTTACCCAGGACATTTTTTACGTGTTCCAGGACTATGAAAAGGTGCTGGTACTGGACATTGTCAGGGCCGGCAATCCGGCCGGCTCCATCTACCGTCTGACGGAAGATGCCTTGCGGAAAGACAAAAAACAGCCCCTGTCACTGCATGACATCGATCTTCTGGATTCCTTGAGCATGGCCGAAATCTACGGCAACCGCCCTACCCTTGACATCCTGGGAATTGAACCGGAGAAAATCGACTGGGGAACGGACATGACTTTCACTCTGCAGGATGCCTTCCCGAGGTTTTTGGCAGAAGCCAGAAAAGAGATCAGTCGGCTGACAGCATAACCTGTCATGTCAGCAGATCCTGGGCAATTGTTCTCCTGCCAGCATATCTACAATTCTCGAGCCGCCAATCACGGTTTCCAGGATAACGCTGCCGGGATGACTCGCGGTTACCTCTCCGATTATGCAGGCATCATGGCCGAATTCGTCCTGCCGGACAATCTCAAGCAGCCGCCCGGCATCATCCGGCGCTGCAAATGCCATGAGCTTGCCCTCATTGGCAATATATAAAGGGTCAAATCCAAGCAGTTCACAGGTGCCCTGCACCGCCCCCCGGATCGGCAGGTCATTTTCCCGGATGCGGATACCTACCCCTGACTGGGACGCTATTTCATTCAAGGTGGTACCGACCCCGCCGCGGGTTGGATCTCTCAGCACGTGCACGTCACACCCTGAATCCAGGATAGCTTTGACCATTTTGTTCAATGGTGCGGAATCACTTTTTATGTCTGAATCAAGATTGAGACCCTCCCTGGCACTCAGTATCGCAATGCCGTGATCTGCAATGGTTCCGCTGATGATGATCTGGTCTCCCGGTTTTGCCAGGTGGCCCGATACCGTGACTGTATCGTGGCGGATACCGATCCCGGATGTATTGATAAAAATCTTGTCCGCTTTTCCCCTTGGCACCACCTTGGTGTCCCCGGTCACTATCTGCACTCCGGCTTTTGCAGCAGCGGCCGCCATGGTTTTCAAGATGGTTTCAAGATCCGATGATGCAAACCCTTCCTCCAGGATCAGGCCCACACTCAGAAAAAGGGGAATGGCTCCGCACATGGCGATGTCGTTCACAGTACCGTTTATGGCCAGGTCCCCGATGTTGCCGCCCGGAAAAAACACGGGATCAACCACATAGGAATCGGTTGAAAAAGCGATCTTTTGACCCTGTATTTCCACGGATGCCCCGTCATCCAGTTTCGACAGCACCGGGTTGTCAAAAAGGGGCAGTATGAGGTCCGACATCATGGCATGGGAGATTTTACCACCAGACCCATGGTCCAGCAAAACTTTATCTGTTTTCATCACTTTATCCTCTGTTCATTTTAAGTCGCCGGGACACCGCTGTACCGGTAAAATGCCGCGCATGCCCCTTCACTTGAGACCATGCACGGCCCTACCGGGTTCATAGGGGTACATTTTCGACGATACAGCGCGCATTCCTTTGGGGTTTTTTTCCCCATCAGGATCTCGCCACAGGCGCAACCGGCGGGTTCAGGCACATTGGGCATATCGATATTGAATTTAAGGGCGGCATTGTATGACGAATATTCATTTTTCAGGCCCATACCGCTTTCAGGGATATCGCCTATCCCCCGCCAGGCGGCAGGGCAGGGTTCAAAAACCTGGCACATCACCGACTGGGCACGGGTATTGCCGGCATCGCTTACAGCGCGTGTATAAGCGTTTTCAAGGGCAATGCGGCCGGTTTCATTCTGATGGACCAGCCGGGCAATTGCATCCAGGATATCCACAGGTTCAAACCCAGCGATTACACAGGGAACATGGTATCGATCGAATACAGACCGGTAGGCGTTAGTACCGGTAATCACCGAGACATGACCGGGAAGGATGAACCCGTCCACCTGAACTCCGTCGGTTTCCATCAATGCGGCCAGGGCCGGAGGGGTGAGCTTGTTGGCAGAATAGATGGAAAAATTGGTCACCTGTTGTGCCATAGCGGCCATAATTACGGCTGCAATGGTAGGTATGGTGGTTTCAAATCCAACCGCGCAGAAAACCACCTCCTTGTCCGGGGTCTTTTGTGCAATCTCAAGGGCGTCAGACACGGAATAGACAATCCGGACATCAGCTCCGGCAGCTTTCTCCATTGCCAGGGAGGAGTTACTCCCCGGCACTTTCACAAGATCTCCGAAAGTGGTAATGATCATGTTGTCTTGTTTCGACAGCGCAATAAAACCGTCGATGTCCTTTTGTGCCGTGACGCATACCGGACAGCCCGGACCAGACAGCAGTGAAATCGTATCCGGGAGTACACTCCGGATACCGTGCCTGAAAATTGACATGGTATGGGTGCCGCAGACTTCCATCAAACGGACAGGCTTACGGCTGGTGGATGCAATTTTGTCAATGAGTCCTTTTGCCAGCTCGCCGTCCCGGTATTCTTCAACGTATTTCAATCCCATTGTTCATTTTTCCTGTAACAGTTTGTCACCATCTGCAAGAGCGGCCGCAATCACGGCCTGCCCAAGCGATATGCCGCCGTCTCCCGCAGGCACTTTCGAATGGGTAAAAACCCTGTGTTCTTCGGTTTCAAGCCCCGACACGATACCTTCCAGAATTATGGTATTGTGAAACACCCCCCCTGACAGCACTACATCACGGATCCCGGTTTCCGCAATTACCTTCAGTGCTGCATCCACAAATACATCGACCAGGGTCTGGTGAAATCTTCTGCTGATAAGCGGTGCACCTGACTTCCCTTTTAAATCCCGGACAATGGATTTGAAACAGGGACTTAAATCCAATATCCATAACGAGCCGCCTTTATCTGATTCACGCTTTATATCATATTCATACCCGGGTGCCGGTTCCGAGTCATGGGCAACGGCCTCGAGCTCCATGGCGGCCTGGCTTTCATATGATATGCTGTGCCGGATGCACAAAAGTGATGCCACGGCATCAAAAAGGCGGCCGCAGCTGGATGTCAGGGGACTGTTTATATTTTTTTCAATCATCTGCAAAATCATTGCCGCTTTTTCCAGGTCCACCTGCCGCATGAATTCGATATCGGTTTTCAGTATATCCTTGTGTCCGATTGCTGCGGCCAGGCAGGACAATGCCATGCGCCATGGCTCCTTTACCGCTGCATCGGAGCCGGGCATGGGCAGGTATTTCAAACAGGCCCGCCGTACAAAGGATTGGCGGGTGCAGGTCAGGATTTCCCCTCCCCAGATATGACCGTCAATACCATACCCGGTGCCGTCCAGGGTAATGGCGATCACCTCTTTATCCAGGGCATTTTCAGCCATGCAGGAAACCGCGTGGGCGTGATGATGCTGGATTTCAATGCACTTGATCCGGGACCCTTTTTCTTTTTCAATTAGTGCCCTTTTACGGGCAAACCCCGTGCTCAGATATCCGGGATGCATATCATGGGCAATGATCCTGGGATGAATATCAAGGATTTTCTCCATGTGGGCGATGGTATCCTGGAAAAAATTAAAAACGGTTTCATTGTCCAGGTCACCGATATGCTGGCTCAAAAAGGCCTGGTCCTGCCTGACAAGACAAACTGTGCTCTTCAATCCTCCTCCACAGGCCAGAACCTCGGGCAGCTCCCGGTCCAGGACCACGGGCAGGGGGGCAAACCCCCTGGACCGCCGGATAAACCGGCCGGCGCCTGCCTGGACATGCATGATTGAATCGTCTGCCCTGAAATAAATGTCCCGGTTATGCAGCAGGAAATAATCGGCAATATGGGGAAATGCATCCAGTGCGTCATCGTTGTCAATGGACAAAGGCTCACCGCTCCTGTTGCCGCTGGTCATGACCAGGATGTCCGGGCCCATGGACAAAAGAAGGTGGTGCAAAGGCGTATAGGGCAACATGACACCGTAATAGGAATTCAACGGGGAAATGCCGGCGGACAGGGAGGTTTTTTCCCCTTGAGGGCGTTTCTTTTTCAGCAGTACTATCGGACGATGATAAGATAAAAGCAGTTTTTCCTCTGCTGAATCGATATGGACATAAGGACGGATATTTTCAATGGAAGAAGTCATCAGGGCAAGTGGTTTATGAGGTCTTGCCTTTTTGTCCCTGAGCCGCATCACTGTATCATGGTTCGTGGCATCCGCCGCCAGGTGAAAACCGCCCAGACCTTTGACTGCAAGAATTTTACCCTGTTCAAGCAATTTTGCCGCAAGAAATACAGGGTCTCCTTCGTCCTCGACCGTATTCCTGCCGGCATCCGTCAACCAGGCATGAGGGCCGCAAACATGGCAGGCGTTGGGCTGGGCATGAAACCGCCGGTCTAAAGGATTGTCATATTCCGCCTGGCACCGGCGGCACATGACAAAGGATTTCATGGATGTCTTGGGCCGGTCATAGGGCACATCCTGTATAATGGTATACCGGGGCCCGCAGTTGGTGCAATTGATAAAAGGGTAACCATAGCGCCTGTTATCCGGATCATTGAGCTCGGCCAGACAGTCATCGCACACAGTCACATCGGGTGAGATCAATGTGGCCCGGGTATCTGAGGCCTGACTTTTTATAATCTTGAAATACGAAAATCCCCGTAATTCAAGATCCTGGACATCAACATGGGTCACCGAGGCCAGCAGGGGGCTGTTTTCATAGATATCCTCGACCATCTGGTCAATCTTGTCCGGAGATCCTTCAATATCCAGCAATACACCGTCAGACGTGTTTGAAACCTCTCCCTTGAAATCATATTTTCGAGCCAGTCCGAATAAAAAAGGCCGGAATCCCACTCCCTGGACGACCCCTTTTATTTTGAGCCGCCTGGCAACAATCGATTCAGTCATGATCAAGCCGTTATTCCAGGTCCCGGCGCCGGGCACGGTCATCTGCCGCCAGCATGGTCCGCATATCGGCAATGGTTTGCCGGGCAGCCTCTTCGTCCACCTTGCTGATGGCAAATCCAGCATGGACAATCACAAAATCTCCAATTTTCACATCATCCAGCAGCAGGATGCTGGCTTCCCGGGTGACTCCGTCAACGTCGACTGTCGCGACGCTGTCATTGATTTCGATAATTCTGGAAGGTACGGCAAGACACATAATTCAACGCCTTTTTCAAGTTTTTTCATTATCAGTCAAAAATAATACAGTCTATCACAAGAGGACCGGCAGGACAATCATGAAAAATCATCCTCCTTTTGAGGCCGGAAGTGTGATGATAAACAGGCTTCCCTCCCCCGGCCTGGTTTCAACCGCCAGGGTACCGGAATGGTTTTTCGTAATGATAAAATAAGACACGGACAGTCCCAGACCCGTGCCCTCACCTACCGCCTTGGTGGTAAAAAATGGTTCAAAGATGCGTTTTTTGACCTCTTCGGCCATCCCCGGTCCATTGTCCCCGATTTCACAGACCACCCTGCCCTCCTGAAAAAAATACCGGATGTGAAATTCAGGATCGGTCACGCCGGCATCGGTCATGGCCTCGGCCCCGTTTTTCAGAATATTGAGGAATACCTGCTGGATCTGGTTCTCATCGCACAGCACCAATGGTACATTGTCCTGGTAATCCCGCGTAATCTCGATGGACCGGAAATCATAACGCTTTTTAATGTTGTAATCACTTTTCACCAGTTCAAGGGCCGCATCCATCAGTTCATACAGATGGCGGTTTGCCTTTTTCTGATCACTCTTCCGGCTGAAGGTCAACATGTTCTCGACAATGTGCGCCGCCCGTCTGCCCGATTTTTCAACACGGTCCATCAACATGAAAATATCCCGCTTTTCCATGTAGGACTTGATGACCTCCAGGCCGACCCGGCATTCATCGGCAGCCTTTATGTTGGCCGGCAGATCTCGGCTCAAACGGTTTCGCATCACCTGGATGTTCTGCAGGATGCCGGCAAGGGGATTGTTGATTTCATGGGCCATGCCTGCAGCCAATCCACCTACTGACAGCATCTTTTCAGACTGGACCATCATCTCTTCTATCATGACACGTTCGCTGATATCATCCACCCTTATAACAGCTCCCGGGATATTGTCCGAAAGATTTGGATAAATTGTGATATCGGCCAGAAAAGTGCTGCCTGCGATATTAAGGTTCTGCCTGCTCTTGTTCTGGACAGCCTGTTTTTCCATGGCCGTTGCCACAAGGGGGAAAAGGTTTGAAAACGAGGGCAGGACCGCCTTGATCAACTGCCCTTCGACAGTGCCGGACGGCAGACCGGTAACCTCTTCCGCCCTGGCGTTCCACTGCAGGATTATACCGTCAGGGTCCAGCCCTATGATGATGGAAGGCATTGAGTTGATAATGCTGCGGATATAATTCCTTGCCCGGATCAACTCACGTTCGGTTTTCTTGAGCCGGGTGATGTCCGTGAAATTGACTACCATGTTGACATCACTGTCTTCCCTGGTTCGGCAGATCGTGGAATTGATACTCACATCCAGGATATCACCGGATTTGGTATACCGCCGGGTGATAAAATTGAAATGGGTGTCCGGCTTTTCATAGGTCTTTTGGATTGCCTCCCATGTTTCCGCCTTGTTTTCTTCGGGCACAAAATCAATCTGTTTTCCGGAAAGCTCTGCCAGTGTCCATCCGAATACCCTGGTAAAAGATGGATTCAAATAGGTTACCTCGCCTTTGTCATTGTACAGCACAATGGGATCAGGAGATGATTCCAGGATGGTCCGCTGCAGCTGTTCGCTCTCCTTGAAAGCGTTTTCCATGTTTTTCCGGTCCGTGATATCCTGAAGGATCAGCAGCCATCCGATACGTTTTTCCTTTCTGCTCAGAAGGGGTGATATCCGGATGTGCCAGTGGGTCACCTGGTCTCCTGTTGAAAAAGATGTTTCCACTTCAACCTGGTCATTCTTCCGGTTACGGACCACAAAATCGTGCAGACGGGGGTCCAGGTCAAGAAGATGTCTTTGAGCTGGAGCAAAGGTATCCATGTTGAACATGCTCCGGGCAGGTCTGTTCAGGCCCAGGACCCTGTCATTGAGATCCAGTGAGATAATCCTGTCTGTCATGCTGTCCAGCACGGCCTCCCGTGCCAGGGGAATCAGGCTCAGGCGCTGGTACCGGACCAGTCCCCATAAGAATATCATGCCACTGATCATGAATGCCACTGGTGTCAAATCAAGAGGCTGAAGCATATCAAAACCGAAAAGGTAGATGATGTTGGCAAGCCATGGAATAAATATCCCCACCAAAACAACGGCCAGCTGCTTTTTATAAATCCCGGAAGCCCGGGAAAGTGCACGAAAAAGCCGGATGACGGCCAGCATGATGAGCCCGTATGAAAAACAGAGAAAAAGCCAGAAACCCACTCCCCGGACAAAACGCATGGCTGGGATATTGCCGCTTGTATCAAGCCAGGCCTTCTGCCACATCAGGTGATGGTGGGAATTTGTCAGGGCCAGGCCAAGAAAAATAAGACAAATCAGGATAAATGACATAAAAACAGGGCTGCCGCCCGAAAATTTCTGGTTGATCATGGAGGATATAAACCAGAATACAAGGGGGCTGATCCATACAGCCCCCAGGTATTCCATTTTCACCCACAAAAGCTTTTGCGTGATATCCGTGCTTATGAATTCCATCCCATATGTACCGGACCAGATCGCGACCCCGGCCATCAGGAGCGTCAAGGCCCGTGCCGGCTGATATTGCCAGTGTGGTACCAGGTAAATGGCTATGACGACAGAAATGACAGCTGCCGTAAAAGAAAAGATCCCGTATAAACCGGGAAGGGTAAAAAGTTCCAAAAAAAACTCCTGAAAAACAAATATTTTAACAATGAGCGCATTATACCAGAACAGCGGCATTCCACCATTAAAATTTTTTTTTCTTGACCCGGCCGCCGATCTCTGGAATTAGATAAGCCATGTCAACTGTCAAGACAACATATACAGTGTGCATATAATGACAAACTGCAGTACAGGGGAAACTATATCTCCATCAAAGGCGGCAGCCGCCATAGTGGCCGATCCCGAAGGCCGGATCTTTGATCTCGAGGGATATGGTGCCGTGGGTGCTGCCAACGGCCGGCTGCATGTCCTTGCCCATGAGCACACCATTGATATGCCCCATGGCAGTGAATTGATGATGCTGCCCCATCGCCGTCCCGTTGTCTATAATTTTGGCCTGAACCGGTTTGAAATCCTTGATCACAACCCTTATGATCCAGGAGAAAAAATATTCCCGGTGGCTGTTTTCAATTCACCGGGATACCTGAACAGGTTCTGCTGTGCTTATGATGACACCGGGATAGATTCCCTGCTGCCTCTGTTTTCTTACGGTGCGGCCGGGTTTTCAAAAGGCGGCTTTAAATCCGCGGCCATATGTGTAGATGATGAACCCCGCCAGGACCTGCGTCAAATGCCCCGGAAAAAAGTTGTAAAAGGGGTGGGGCGTATGAGACGAAAATATCCTGACAACCGCCTGATCCGCCATATTGAAAACTGCGCCCTGACCTATGGTTGCCCGGCCGGCAAGAATTTTTTCCTCAAGCGCTATGAAGCCCCTCTTCCCACTGCCCGGAACTGTAATGCCAGCTGCCTGGGATGTATATCTCTCCAGACAGATACCGGTCTGTCCGCCTGCCAGAACCGTATATCTTTCACCCCTTCTTCAGAAGAGATAGCCCAGCTTGCCCTCGAACATATTGAAAACGTTGACAGGGCCGTGGTCAGTTTCGGCCAGGGCTGTGAAGGCGACCCGCTGACGGCCGTACGGGTGATTGAACCTGCCATCCGGCAGATCCGGGAAACCACGGACAAAGGTACCATCAACATGAACACCAATGCCGGTCTGTCCCGGGCCGTCGACCGGCTGTGCCGTGCCGGCCTCGACACAATCCGGGTTTCCATGAATTCTGTGCAGAAACCCTTTTACAACGCTTATTTCAGACCTATCTCCTACGTGTTTGAGGATGTGCTTGAAAGCATAGACACAGCAAGAAGTCATGGTAAATTCGTTGCCGTCAACTATCTGAACTGCCCGGGATTTACGGACAGTGAAACTGAAATAAATGCCCTGCACTCCTTTATCCGGGCACATGATATCAACATGATTCAATGGCGCAACCTGAATTATGACCCCAACGCCTACTGCCGGTATATGAGCAGCGTGTCGGACCCCGGCAGCCCCCGTGGAATGGAAACGATACTCAAATCACTGGAGCGGGAGTTTCCAGCGATTATCCACGGGTACTTCAACCCTCCGAAGGACACTTATGGACGTTGACCGCACAATAATTATAGATGAGACCATCCGCGAGGGAATGCAGTTCCGTGGACTGGTATTTTCCATAGAACAGCGCATGCGCATGCTGGACTTCCAGGAATCGGCCGGTGTGGATATCTGCCAGGCCGGATATCCTCCTGCCCATGAATCCGAGGCCCTGGCTGTTTCCTCGCTCCACCGGCATGCACTCGATAAGGGCTATAGTATATCTGTCGCCGGCATGGGCCGCCTGCATCCAGGCGACATCGAAATACTGATCAAGACAGGAATCCAGGATTTTCACCTGCACGCCCATATTCAAAATACGGAAGATGCTCATGCTCGGGATGCCTTTTTTGAAGAGGCAAAAAAAGCGATCCAAAAAATTCGAAACCGTGTACCCCGGGCAAAAATCTTCATTGCCCTTCTGGATATCGGAAAAACCCCCATATCCCTGCTGCGGCAAAGCGTTGATGTTCTGGCCTGCAAACTCGGCATCGACCTGCTCTCACTGCCGGACACATCGGGCATATTGACCCCGAAACAGACTTACAGGATCATTTCCCAACTGGCGGAGAAAGCGAAAAAAAGCACTACCCGGCTCTCCATCCACTGCCACAACGACATGGGGATGGCGTCTGCCAACACCATTGCAGGGATAGACGCAGGGGGCCGGGCCATAGAGGTGGCGGCACTGGGCATCGGGGAACGCAACGGTATCGCGGATCTTTATGCCACGGCCCGGCTGCTTGAAAACCAGGGAGACAATATAAAGCTGGCCCTGGATGACGTGAACCTGTTTGAAGAATATTATGCCCATGTCGATGACATCATAGCCGCCCAGACCGGTGAACATATTATCAATTACATGACCCCGTTTTTCGGCCAGGGGGTCCGGACCCATGTCGCTGGCACCCACGCCAACGGATCTTTCGGTATGCCGCTGCAGCCCGAGTATTTTTTAAATCCGCTCTGCGGCAACCGGCTGGTCAAAAGCTATCTGTCTTTGCACGGCATCCCGTTCGAGAGTACGGCCCTTCCCCGCATTACGCAGGAAATCAAATCCCGAAGCGCCCTGTTGAACAGATGCCTGACAAAACAGGAAATAATTGATATCACGGGTTTAAATCTGTAAAATTGGTCTTATTTTTTATTGTATTGATTGAATTTTGGTTTGCAAAATGCACTTCGATCTGATTTAATAAACAATTTTTAAGCCCGGCTGTATTTACGACTCAATTTTGGGACTTCAACGATGATGCAAGGGGTGCCCCTCTTAATCACGAGGTAACATTTGGATATTGATTTAAACGGCATAGTTGTTATCTGCGGCAATTACGGAAGCGGCAAGACGGAAACAGCCATAAATCTTGCCATTCACCAGAAAAAAACAGGGAAATCGGTTCGCCTGGCCGACCTGGATCTGGTCAATCCCTACTTCAGAAGCCGTGAAGCAAAGAACAGGCTGGAATCTCTCGGCATACCGCTGATCCTCCCGGACAGTCAGTACATGACCGCTGATCTTCCCATTCTGTCGCCTGCCGTGGCCGGCGCCATTATCGAGCCCGGCGATCTGACCATCCTGGATGCAGGTGGTGACGATGTCGGCGTAACGGTGCTGGCAGCACTGAACGAGCAGTTGGCCAAAAAAAAAGTCGAGATGCTCCAGGTTATAAATCCGCACCGGCCGTTCACACAAACCATTGAAGGGTGCATAAAAATAAAAGAGGAGATCCAGGCCTCTTCCAGGTTGACAGTGACAGGGTTTATCGGAAATGCAAACATGATGGATGATACCACACCACAGACTATTACCAGGGGATATGATATGCTCTTGAGCCTGTCGAAGGCAACCGGAATACGGACAGCTTTCATAACTGTTCCTGAAGACATGCTTTCAGACTTTCCGCCAGTCAGTTTTGACTGCCCGGTTCTGCCCTTCAGGCGGGAACTCATGTTCCCCTGGAAAAAATAAAGACAATGATAAAAATAAAATGATACCAGATGCAAAGGAGTTGCGATATGGCGTTTAAGCATGTCATTGATGCTGAAAGATGCAAGGGGTGCGGATTGTGCGTGAATTTCTGCCCCAAGAAAGTATTGGAAATCAGTGACCAGGTGAACATAAAAGGACACTTTCCTGTCTTCCAGGCAAGGCCCCAGGATTGCATCCAGTGCAGCATCTGCTGCATCATGTGCCCTGATGTAGCCATCAGTATTGTCGAGACCGAGACACAAACAACGTGACAAGAATAAGGAACGAATAATGGCCAAAGTATTGATGAAAGGGAATGAAGCAATCGGCGAAGCCGCCATTCGGGCAGGGTGTACAAATTATTTTGCATATCCCATCACCCCCCAGTCTGAAGTGGCTGAATACCTTGCCAAAAGGATGCCCGAGGTTAACGGGGTATTTTTGCAGGGTGAAAGCGAGGTGGCTGTCGGTTATATGATATTCGGTGCAGCAGCCTGCGGCGAACGTGTCATGACGACATCCTCGAGCCCGGGGATCAGCCTTATGAGCGAGGCCATCTCCTATATTGCCGCGGCTCACTGCCCGGCGGTATTTGTCAACATTATCCGGGGCGGCCCGGGGCTGGGCGGAATTCTCCCGTCACAGGGCGATTATTTCCAGGCCACCAAGGGCGGAGGTCATGGAGATTACCGCCTGCTTGTACTGGCACCGGACGGTGTCCAGGAAGCAGTTGAAATGACCATGCAGGCGTTCTCTCTTGCTGAAAAATACCGTGCCCCGGTCATGATCCTGGGGGACGGCCTGATAGGCCAGATGATGGAACCGGTGGAATTTCCGGACAACCTGAAAACCGAGCCGTCCAACAAGGATGAGTGGGCTACAAGCGGCATGGCCTACCGCAAAAGCCACACCCGGAACCTGGTCAAGACCCTTTACCTGGACCCGGTGGAGCTCAACGACAACAACCTGTCGCTCAAGGCAAAATATGACAGGATGAAAAAAGAGGAAATACAATATGAGCTGTACAATGCCGACAGCGAATACCAGGCTCTTATCGTAAGCTATGGAACCATGAGCCGTGTGTGCCGCACAGCAATCGATTCATTGAAAAAAGAGGGCATTGAAACCGCCATGCTGAGGCCGAAAACCCTTTTTCCCTTTCCGGAAAAAGAGATATTTGATGCCGCAACCCAAAAAAGCTGCCGGTCCGTTTTGAGCATTGAACTGAGCATGGGCCAGATGGTCGAAGATGTTGAACGTTGTGTCAAAGGACAGCGGAACGTTCAATGGTATGGCCAGTGCGGCGGTGATATTCCGACACCTGAAGAAATTGTGCAGGTTGTCAAAGATTCGCTTACATAAAACGTTTCAGGAGACAATAAAATGGGAAAAGCATTTTCAAAGCCCGTCCCTTTAAGTGACAATATGACCCACTACTGCCCGGGATGTACCCACGGCATTGTTCACCGGTTGATAGCCGAAGCCATTGAAGAGCTCGGCATCCAGGAGAAGACTGTCGGTATTGCACCGGTGGGTTGCGCGGTTCTGGCCTATAACTATTTCAACTGTGATTTCCAGGAAGCCGCCCACGGCCGGGCCCCGGCAATGGCTACCGGTATCAAGAGAGTCAGGCCGGACCTGATCGTATTCACCTACCAGGGAGACGGCGACCTTGCCAGTATCGGCATGGGTGAAATCATCCATGCGGCCAACCGCGGGGAAAAATTTACGACCATCTTTATCAACAATGCCATTTACGGCATGACCGGCGGCCAGATGGCCCCCACCACCATGCCCGGCCAGCGGGCCACTACAGCTCCCCTCGGAAGGGATGTGGCACTGACCGGCATGCCGGTGAGAATGGCCAACCTTCTGGCAAACCTTGCCACACCGGGATATGTGACCCGGCAGGCCGTTTTAAAGCCCCAGCAGGTCACACGTGCCAAAAAAGCCATTAAAAAGGCATTTGAATACCAGGTTGCCAACACCTGCTTCAGCTTTGTCGAAATCGTCAGCACCTGTCCGACCAACTGGGGTCTTACCCCGGTAGCGGCACTGGAATGGGCCCAGGACACTCTGCTGCCTTATTATGAGCTCGGTGACTACAAAACACCCCAAGAGCCGACAACAACCCCCTTGTGATGACATAAGAACCGTTATTTTTGGAGAAACACATGCAAACAGAAATCAAATTTGCGGGATTCGGAGGCCAGGGAATCCTGCTGAGCGCAAAACTTCTCGCTTATGCCGCAATGAAACAAGGCTCCCAGGTGGCCTGGATCCCTTCCTACGGTCCTGAAATGAGAGGCGGCACCGCCTACTGCACCGTTGTGATCAGCGACAGGCTGATCGGGTCACCGATCATCAAGAATCCTACACACCTGGTGGCCATGAACAGGCCCTCCCTTGAAAAATTCGCACCTGATATCAAGCCCGGCGGCATAATACTGATCAATTCATCCCTGATCCCCGTCAGGAGCAACCGTGACGATATCATAGAGCTTGTGGTGCCGGCCAATGAACGCGCCATCGAAACCGGCAGTGTAAAGTGTGCCAATATCATCGCCCTCAGTGCCTTTGCGGCCAAAAGCAGGATTGTTGACTTGGGATTACTCAAAGACTGTGTCAAGGAAGAATTTGCAGCAAAACCCAAAATCATTCCGCTGAACATGAAAGCATTTGACGAGGGGGTGAGCATAGCCGATACGCATTGACATAACGGCCATACCGCCAACCCATGAAACCAAAGGAGACATGACACATGATCCGGACAGAGATTTCACTTTTTTTGAAAAACGTTCCAGGGGAACTTGGCAAATTGAGTGCCCTGCTCGGGGATGCCGGGATAAACATTGACGCGATCACCATTCAGGATGCCTCGGCCTATGTACAGAATCTTTTCGAGGCACGGGGAAAATCATTGAAAAAACTGGCATCTTCAGCAAACTATGCTTCCATAAGAATGGATTCAGCCCAGTTTGCCCTGACCCGTCTGCTGGTGGACAAACCGGAGGAAACCGTTACCCTGCTCAAGGAAAAGGAATACCTGTTCGACACCAAGGAAGTGGTGACCATAGACATCACGAATAAACCCGGTGAATTCGCCCGGCTGACGGCCCGGCTGGGAGAAGAACAGATAAATATCAACTATGTGTACGGATCGGTATCCGATGCCGATGCCAAGTGTCTTTTCGTATTCTGCCCCGAGGATGTCCAGTATGCGGAAAAGCTGTTTGGAGACACCTATTGATATCTGTCCGGACCTGCAGTATTCTTTGTCCGTGAGCAATCACCATTATGGGAGGCCCTTATGCTGCTGACCCGAGGAACCCCTGTCTGGGAAAACCTGAACTCATATTTCATCAATGTTGACCGGCTGCTGATATTCTTGAAAAAAGACCAGTTTACCGGTTATGTCAAGGTAAGGGACCAGGATGCACTTGAATTGATTTTAATCGATGACGGAGATGTCGTGGCCGGCGCGGCCAGACATGTGGAGGATAAAATTGCGGTGGCGCAGCCTGTGGAACAGATTATAAAACAGGCCACAGGCAACGATGCAATAACTCTTTCCATTTTCAGGCTTGAAAGGGAGCTGGCAGGGATTTTCGCCAGGATTTACAGCCAGGACAGCCAGGTGTTACACCAGAACCTGCATTCTGATTTCAGTGATATACCTAAATTTCTTGAAAAAATGCAAAAAACCCGCTTTAGCGGGTATATTCACTTTGATTTTGTCAATATAAACAAATTTGGTGTTATCGTTCTGGAAAACGGCCATGTTACAGCCCTTTTGTCCCAGCAGATCGAATTGACCGAATCGGCTCCTGAAGCGGCCAAAACAAAGCTTATGAACATGATTATATCAGAATCGAAAATCAACGGGGCTATTTTCAATATTTACCGGTTTTAAAAGATCCTGCACTACCGGATAAAATACTACCGGATAAAAAACTTGAGACCTCCGGTGGCCAGCAGGGTCATGGCGATTATCTTGAAAACCACGTGTACCTGGTAACTGATATTGAACCCGTACAAAGGGGCCATAAGCAATGCTATATCGGCTACAAGCAGGAATCCTATGGTCGAGATGATAAGGTTTATAACCTTTTCAATGACACCGCCCTTGTATTTTTTCCTTGCGGTCATGAAAATGATGATGATCAGAACATAGATGGCGATGGTGATAAAAAACAACAAAGACAGCGTCAGGTTGCTGTAATCGACATTAAGCATTTTCCCCTCCCGGCTGTTGAATCAATTGCTTGAGGTGTTTTACCATATAAGACTTCAAATCCGTATCGATTGAAAACCTTTCCAGGTTCTCTATGATCAACTGCATCTGCTTGACGGTTTTTTTACGCAGGCCGACGCCCAGGTACTTTCTCAATCCCTCCAGGCTCCGGCCGTAAATCTCCAGGAACGCATCGATAAATATAAACCTTTTGTGTTCATGGGGAAAATGGCCGGCGACATTCTGCAGGATCATGTTGATCTTCATCTGTTCCCGGTGCTGGAGGTCCATGCGTGCGAACACCTGGCCATGGTCGCTGCCAAGGGATGCCTGGGCCGCCCTGATGATCTCCCGGCCCTGTCTGCCCAGCTCTTCGGTCAGCTCGTTGATTACTATATGATAGATGTCGAACAATACACCGAGTATCATTCGCACCTCGTTGAACATCCTGTCCTCATATTCCCTGATTTCCCTGGTTTTGCGGACCAGGCCGAGGGAACAGAGCTTGTACAGGATATTGATCACGGACATCTCGTCATTACCGCTGAACCGGATCAGCTGATCGATGTTCCGTGTACCGTCTACCAGGAAAAAAATAAACTGGTCGTTGGTATTGAGTTTTTCAAGGATTTCTTCCCTGTTCCGTTCCGCATGGGAAGTGGGTTTGAAAATGATCTTGTTGTTGGGAATTTCCCGCCTGAAATCCTTGAAATGAAATCCCCTTATACTGACGTTCAAAGCCATTTTTACAGGCGTATAGTTCACACAGGGATGCTCTTTGACCGGTGTTTCCTTGAAAAAAAACGCTCCATCCTTCCACAAAAGAATCCTGGAAAAAATCTCCTCTGTCTGAAGTGCGAGCAACTCGTTCAACGTCTTCTGGGAAATCAGTTTTTTCAAGACCAGGTAAGAGCCGATGCGGCGGCGCATCTTTTTGGAGGCCTGGTCGTGGTGGTCAAGCTGCTCCGGTGTCATCACTTTTCTCCGGACCAGGTAATTGCCGATCCGGTCTTTTCGCTCCTGCGATGCAGCCCGTATAAGGTGGCCGTCCTTGAATATGATTTTGCGTTTCCTGGCCCGGTCCTGCACTATCCCGACTCCGGACAGCTGCCTTCCCTGGACCGGATACATCAGGAACAAGAGTGGAACGTTGCCTATCTGGCCCTTGTAGGAAACGCTGTCATCATCCGGGGCGGCCAAGGTCACTGGATAATACGAGTCCAGCAATCTGGCCTCTGTGAACGATTCAATGGCCCGTCCGAAATTTCCGGCCTGATAAAACCGGGTCCCCTGTTCCAGGTGATCGAAAAAATCAACCCTTGGAAAATCCTTTGCCGCAATTGTCCTGAACTGTTCCGCTTTCATGGCTGAACCCCGTACTTGAATTGACGACAGTGTGAAAAACGATTTGCTCAGACAATCATTTTCAGAATTCGGCACAGTTGTCAAGCACAAACTTGATCAAGCTCTTTGCCTGGAACAAGTCCATCATGGATTCACAGACAAATCATTCGGTTTACCCGGGTTTTCGCCTGTCCTTGAGCACATGGTTGGAAATTACGATCCGCTGAATTTCGGATGTTCCCTCGTAAATAGTGAATACACGTGCATCGCGGTAAAACCGTTCAACGTCATAGTCGGTTGTAAATCCATAACCGCCATGGATCTGTATGGCCCTTGCCGTCACCTGGTTCACCATTTCAGATGCGAAAAGTTTTGCCATGGACGCTTCCTTTGAATAAGGGACTTTCCTGTCCTTCATGGAAGCAGCTGAGAAAATCATCTGCCTGGCCGCCTCTATCTGGGTGGCCATATCGGCTATCTGAAACCGGATTGCCTGGTGCTTGCTTATTACTGTACCGAATTGCCGGCGTTTTTTCGCATACCGTACCGCGGCATCAAAAGCTGCCTGTGCCACGCCAAGGGACTGGGCGGCAATCCCGATCCGGCCGGAATCCAGGCCGGACATGGCGATCTTGAACCCATCACCTTCTTTAGACAGCAGCTGTGATGCCGGAACCCGGCAGTTTTCAAAAATAAGGTCTGTTGTATCCGATGCCCGCAACCCCATCTTATCTTCTTCGTGACCCACGATCAATCCCGGTGTTCCCTTGGGAACAATGAATACGGATATCCCTTTGTGTCCGGCATTTTCATCTGTCTTGGCCGCCACCAGGACAATTTTTGCATTTGCCCCTGAAGTGATGAACCTCTTGGTTCCGTTAATTACATAGTGATCCTTGTCCCGGCGGGCAAGGGTCATCTGGTTGACCGGATCGGAACCGGCATCGGGTTCTGTCAAGGCAAAAGCACCTATGACCTCACCTGAGGCCAGTGGTTTGAGAAATTGTTCCTTTTGTTCCCGGGTACCGTATTTATAGATGCTTTCGCAGACAATGGAATTTTGTACAGACATGACCACGGAAACAGATGCGCACGAGTAGGCGATTTCAGACAGCGCCAGCACGTAGGAAACGGTATCCGCAGCCTCACCGCCGTATTCTTCAGGGATAAGCATGCCCATCAATCCGAGCTCTCCCATCTGTCTGAAAATATCACCGGGCCACTGCTTGGTCTTGTCTCTCAAGGATGCCTCCGGGGCAACCACCTTCCTTGAAAATTCCCGGACCATATTCTGGATCATGACCTGTTCATCGGTAAGTTTAAATAGCATGATTAGCTCCTTTACCTAGGATATATATCAGGGGGCATATACCACGACGATCAACTCGGCATCAGATTTACCCACATTTTTCAGATCATGTTTAATCCCTGAATTAAAATGGAGAGCATCCCCTTTTTTCAGTATGTTTGTGTTTTCTCCCACCTTGACCTCAACCCGGCCTTTGAGCACATAGACAAATTCTTCTCCTTCATGCTGGAACCCGACTCCCCCATGGCTCTGGCGGGCTTCCACCACGATCCTGAATGCCTTTAAATGTTTGTTTTCAGCACCCGGGGCCAGCGAGGTATATGCATAGTTGTCCGTTCGTTTGCTGTAAGCCCTTGACCTCTTCTGGCTGGTGTCCTCCTGTTCCCTGAGCAGAAATTCGGAATCTATGCCCAGTGCTTTTGAAATCTGGAGCAGCGTTCCCACGGATGGAATCTGATCCCCGGCCTCGATTTTTTTTATACGGTCCTTGGACAAACCGGTTTCATTGGCAACTGTGTCCAAAGATATTTTCCGGTCCAGGCGGAACCGCCTTATCCGCTTCCCGGTCGGGATCATCCCTTTTTGCTTGGCCATAATGTCTCCCGTTGATATTTGTTAAAAGCGCCCGCCAAATTTTTTGACTGAGCGCTCGTTCATAATACATGGACAAAAAAAGGCCCTGGTTCACCCTCAAGTCGAGTTTTCCCAAGATCAGTCGATAATTTCTGTCCAGTTTTCCGAATCTTTGGATTTACCGTACTGAAGATCTGTCAGGGCATGGTAAAATTTCATTGCAACCGGTCCTGGTCCGGCTTCGCCGATGGAAATATGCCGGTCTCCGTATTTTATCTCTCCTACAGGGGAAATAACCGCTGCCGTACCGGAACCAAAAACCTCTTTTAGTTCACCCCGGTCATGGGCTTCAAACACTTCGTCAATGGAAATCTGGCGCTGCCGTACAGGCATTCCCCATTTTTCTGCCAGGGTGATGACAGAATCCCTGGTGATGCCGGGCAGTATACTGCCGGTCAGGTTGGGGGTAATCAGTTCATCGTTGATTAAAAAGAAAATATTCATGGCCCCGACTTCTTCGATATATCTTCGCTCGATGGCATCAAGCCACAGAACCTGAGCATATCCCTCCTTTTTTGCTTTTTCGGACGCAATCAGGCTGGCGGCATAATTTCCGGCTGTTTTGAATTCACCCACACCACCGCGTACCGCCCGGACATGATCTTTGGAAACCCATATTTTCACAGGGCTCAATCCTTCTGCGTAATAAGCTCCCACCGGCGACAGGATAATGAAAAAAGTGAAAGTGAAACTGGATCTCACACCCAGGAACGGATCAGTGGCAATTATTGTCGGCCTTATGTAAAGTGATGTCCCTAAAGTTTGTGGAATCCAGTGGGCCTCGAGTTTTATTAGTTTTTTAAGGGCGTCCATTACAAAATCAATGTCCACCTGCGGGATGCACATCCCGGCCGCAGACCGGTTCATGCGTTTGAAATTGTCCCTTGCCCGGAAAAGCTGGATCTTCCCATCTTCGGTTTTATATACTTTGAGACCTTCAAATATAGCCTGGCCGTAATGGAACACCATGGCGGCCGGCGACAGGGACAGGTTTTCAAGCGGCTCGATGCGTGGGTTATGCCATCCCTCCTCAACCGCGTAATCCATTATAAACATATGGTCGGTAAAAACCTGTCCAAAGCCCAGTGCAGCATCATCTGGGCGGGTTCCTTTCTTTTTTACTTCAGTAACCGGAATACTCATGTAAATCCTCCATCTGGTTAACGTGTTTTTCTACCACCTTCAGCTTCCTTTATGAGCTTGAAATCTTTTTTTTGTCAAGGTAATTTTGTTTATATCACTGGTTGACTATTTTTGTTTTTCTGTTTACCATTCGCTGACTGTAAGAAAACACTTTATCAACGGAGGAAAAAATGGATATAAAGCATCACATCATGACGGCCTGGGACCTGACACTGGCCCATATAGTGCCGCTGATCATTTTAACGCTGGTACTGGCCGCCGTCAGCATCCTGTCGCTCGGGATACTTGCCCCGGTTGCCTTTGCCGGGTATGTACATTCACTGCTTCTGCTGATCCGGGACGACCGCGAACCCGTGGTACAGGATATATTCTCCCAGATGAGGCTGTTTTTTCCATTGCTTGTTTTCGGAATCGCCGTTGTTGTAATCACCATAATCGGCCTGCTGTTCCTTGTCCTGCCAGGCATTGTCTTTGTCATCCTGGTCTCGTTTTTCTCCATGTACATGATTCCTATCATGACGGATAAAAAATCAGGGCTCATTGACGCATTCAAGGAAAGCTTTGCAACCGTGACACAAAAAAACATCGTTGATCACATCGTTGTCTTTGTCATTTTTGCCGGCATAACAACCATCGGCAGTTCGTTTTTCATCACCATCCTGTTCTGCCAGCCGCTTGCCACCCTGTTTTTGATGTCTGTCTACAGGGAATCAGTCACTTTGTAATTCGGGAAACTGCACATGAAAACCATGAAAGCCCTTGTCAAGGCCCGGCCGGAAAAGGGACTGTGGCTTGAAGAAGTCCCCGTGCCGTCCATCGATCACAATGAAGTGCTGATACGAATCGACAAAACCGCCATATGCGGAACGGATGTCCATATCTACAACTGGGATGAATGGTCGAAAAAGACCATTCCTGTTCCCATGCATATCGGGCATGAATTTGTCGGCACCATCGAAAAAACGGGCAGCCATGTAAAGGATTTCAAACCCGGCGACCTGGTATCCGGAGAAGGGCATCTGGTCTGTGGACACTGCCGCAACTGCCTGGCCGGCCGCCGGCACCTGTGCATGGATACCAGGGGAGTCGGAGTCAACCGTGCCGGTGCTTTTGCCCAGTTTCTGGCCATACCTGTCACCAATGTCTGGTATTGTGACAAGACAATACCAACCGATATACTTGCCTGTTTCGACCCTCTGGGAAACGCCACCCATACCGCCCTGTCATTTGACGTTCTGGGAGAAGACATTCTAATCACCGGGGCCGGACCCATAGGCTGCATGGCCGCTGCCATTGCCAGGCATGCCGGCGCCCGGTTCGTGGTTGTAACCGATATAAACCCCTATCGCCTGAAACTGGCCCGCAAGGCCGGCGCCACCCTGGCCGTCGATGCCGCGGCCGTGGACCTCAAGGACGTGCAGCGGCAGCTGGGAATGAAGGAAGGCTTCGATGTGGCCATGGAAATGTCAGGCAGCCCGGCCGCATTGAATGATATCCTTGCAAACATGTGCCATGGCGGCAAGATCGCCATGCTGGGGTTGATGCCGGACCAGACCGGCATCGACTGGAACACGGTTGTGTTCAACATGCTTACCATCAAGGGTATTTACGGCAGGGAAATGTACGAAACATGGTATAAAATGACCTCCATGCTGCAGACCGGACTGGACATCACCTCCCTGATCACCCATAGATTTCCCTATACAGAGTTTGAGAAGGGATTTGAAATCATGGCATCGGGAAATTCCGGCAAGGTAATCCTGGACTGGAACATCTGAATCAATTACGGAGAATGATCATGTCTTCTGACAAACTCGACAAATCACTGGTACAAGAAATCGAGCAGCTTGCAAACGAGGGAAGGGCCAAAATACCGGAACGGATCATAGAGGGCTATATCCCGCCTGAAGGTGACCATGGCCCCAGGTACAGACTCAGGGGCAGCGACCGGCAGTTCATCCGGTTGAATTCAAATTCATACCTGTCTCTTTCCAATCACCAGGCACTGATCAAAGCCGCGGATGAGGCCACCTGTGAATTCGGGGTCGGCCCGGGCGCGGTCAGGTTTATAGACGGGACGTTTTCCTACCATGACCTGCTTGAAAAAAAAGTGGCCCGGTTCGTTGAAAAACCGGCAGCAAAAATATTCAATTCCGCCTATACGTCCAATTGCGGTCTCGCTTTGTCCATTACCAATGCAAAAACCTGCTGGATCGGGGATCAGCTCAACCATAACAGTATCATAAGGGCCATGCGCATCACCAATGTGCCCAGAGAAAACAAGGGTATTTTTTCCCACAACGACATAACGGACCTCAAGCGCTGCCTGGACAATGTTTCCCCGGAAATGGAACGGGTGGTGGTCGTGTTCGACGGCATCTTCAGCATGCGGGGAGACTATGCCCCCATTGACGAGATAGTCCGGGTATGCAGGAGCTATGAAGACCGCTTTAAAGACGGGGTCATAACGGTGGTGGATGATTCCCACGGCATTGGCGCATATGGCGACACCGGCCGGGGCACCCCTGAATTCTGCCATGCCGCTCCTGACATTATCGTGGGCACGTTTGGCAAAGCCTTTGGAGTCAACGGCGGATTCGTGGCCGCAAGCGATACCATCGTGGAAGCAATACGCCAGAAAGCGGATACCTATATTTATACCAACCCTTTGAGCGTTGCAGACTGTGCAGCAGCAGCCAAGGCCCTGGATATCTGCGACAGCACCGAAGGCAGGCAGCTGCTGGCAACCCTGAAGAAACGGACGGCCCAGTTCAGGCAGGGGCTCGATACCCTGGGATTTGAATCCATTCCCGGACCCCATCCCGTGGTCCCGCTGATGGTAAGGGACACCGTCAGGACACACGACATGGTCCGGTTTCTTTTTGATAACGGCATCCTGGTGGTGGGCCTGACATTCCCGGTGGTACCCAAAGGGGATGAGACCATCCGGGTCCAGATCAACGCCGCCCATACAAAATCTGACATCGAATATGTACTCAACACCCTGGACCGATTCAAGCAAGGGAAGTTGCCATGAATACAACCGGTATACTGGACAAAAAAAGAGTCCTGGTAGTGGATGACGAGCCGGATATACTTGAAACAGTGACCGAGCTGCTGGACATGTGTGAAACAGATACAGCCACGTCGTTTCTCCAGGCCGTAACGAGGTTGAAGAGCAATGTCTATCACCTGGCCATACTGGACATCATGGGGGTCAATGGTTATGATCTTCTTGAAGCCACCCGGCAGCTAAAAATACCTACCATCATGCTGACAGCCCATGCTTTGAGCCCGGAAAGCCTGAAAACGTCCATTGAAATGGGAGCAAATGCCTATGTGCCCAAAGACCGGCTGGCAGATCTTGCAGGTTTTGCAGCAGATGTACTGACCGCTGGGAAAAAAGGCGCGCCGCTGTCACAAAACTGGTTTTCTCTGCTGAAACCTGTTTTTGACAAACTGTTTGGAGAAAACTGGCGTGATCCGGAAAAAGAATTCTGGGACCGGTTCGAAAAAAAACACTTTGATGAATCCGGTATAAAAACCTGACCGCGGCACTGACTGTTTTTACAGGGGAACTGCCACCTGGAATTCGGCTCCTCTGCCGTCATCACTGTCGAGTACCAGCTGGCCTCCCATATCCTTGAGCAGAACCATGACCCCGGCAAGTCCGAGGCCGTGACTCCGGATGGCACTGTCGATGCAGGACCCTGAAGAAAAATATGTTTCAAATATCCTCTGGTGATCCACTGGCGGAATACCCTTTCCATCATCTTTTATCCTGAACATCAGACTTTTACCCTGCACCTGTCCTGTAATCTCTATCCATTTAGACCGGTGTTTGAAAGCGTTTGTAATCAGGTTCCGCAGTATCTGTTTCATTTTGGCCTCATCCAGGTGGACCCTGGTATGCCAGGTATCTTTGTCAAAACACAGGATCAGGCCGGCTGAATGAACGATTTGGCACAATTCCTCGTAGGAATCGATATTGCGTATGATATCGGACACATTTGCATCCGAAAGGTCAAAAACCTCTACAAGAACAGAGATAACAAGCCTCGAAACCTTGAAATCACTCGTGATCATCACCCCTTCCCGTGACCGTCCGAGTTCAAGGGCATCGTTGACAAGCCGCTGTGTCGTCAGGGTATTTCTCAGGATACGCTTGAGCACTTTTTCCTGTTTTTCCGTGAGAGGTCCGTATGAGTCCCGCCGGTTTAGCAATGATTTCGCACCGGCATCAATAACTGAAATCGGAACCTTCAGGTCATGAATAAGCAGTTCCGTTTTTATGTTCTGGTCAGGTATTTTCTTGCTCATTTATGAAAACCCTTGCAATTTAACCCAATCATCATATAATTGACATGTATTTTTTGACAAACTGTATCCCAAAAGCAAGTTTTAGAATCGGCCACTAATTGTTATACGAGGATCAACGGATCTTGTAAAGTCTTTTGGAGCATTTTTATGGACAGTGACGATACCCGGCTCGCAGAACTCAAAAACCGGATACAAGAACTGGAAAAACAGAACCACAAGTTAAATTCCATTATCGACAATGCTCCCATTCCCATTTTCGTCATTGACAAAAATCACCATATCACCCACTACAACAAAGCATGCGAGGATTTGACCGGATACCCGGCCGGCAAGATGCGCCATACGGATCTCCAGTGGAAGGCCTTCTATGCTCAAAAAAGGCCGGTCATGGCTGATCTTATCATCACAAATGCCTCTGACGAACAGATTATCGCACACTATGGACTGAAATATCACAAAGACCAGGTCCGGAAAGGACGTTTTGCCGCCAGTGATTTTTTTCCGGACCTTGGAGACAGCGGAAAATGGCTTTTTTTCACGGCAGCCCCTGTAACGGACCAGGACGGACAAATCATTGCTGCGGTTGAAACCCTGCAGGATGTCACGGTCGAGAAAAATGCCGAGAGCAGTACACGGGAACTGAACCGCCGCTATAAAATGATTTTGGAATTTATCCCCTACCCCATAATCGTCTATGACCGGACCGGCCTTGTGACCTACGTCAACCCTGCTTTTACCCATACCTTCGGCTGGACCCTGGATGAACTGATGGGAAAAATGGTACCTTTTGTGCCGGATTTTCTTCAGAAAGAAACCCATACCATGCTGGAAAAATTCATTGAAGACCGTACCCTGTCAAGGTATGAAACCCAGCGGCTGACCAAAGACGGCAGGCTTCTGGATGTGGTCCTCTGGGCCGCATCCTACTCCCAGAAACAGCAGCGCCAGACCGAAAACGTTGTCATATTGAGGGATATCACCGAAGAAAAGCGGCTGGCCGCCAACAACAAGACAATAATGAGGATCAGCCAGGCGCTTCCTGAATACCCGGAACTCAGCGAATTGATGAATTACATCACCCGGGAGGTCAAGGAGCTTCTCCAGACCGAAGGTTCGCTGGTCCTGATCTACGATGAGATCAAAAATGAATTTTTCTTCCTGGGAGCGGCTTATGATGATTCCGATACTGAAAAAAGAGTCAAAGAGGTCCGGTTTTCTCCGGACCAGGTTTTTGCCGGGCAGATTCTGAAAACCGGAAAACCCGCGCTCATGAACAACCCTGAAGAATCCCTGAAGCAGTATCCGGAACGGGACGAAAAACTCGGTTACACCACCAGAAACCTTCTCGAAGTTCCCATAAAAAGCGAGGGCCGTATAATAGGCGTTTTGTGCGCCATAAACAAAAAAACCGGCCCGTTCACGGACCATGACCAGGAATTGATGATCATGATCGCCGGAACCGTAGCCATTTCCATAGAGAACGCGCGGTTCTCCGAAGAAGTCAAAAAAGCCTACCGTGACGTTGCGGCCATGAACCGTGCCAAGGGAAAAGCCATCAACCACTTGTCCCACGAGCTCAAAACCCCTGTGGCAGTGATGACCGGATCATTGAACGTGTTGAGAAAAAAAGTGCTCCAGAGCGCCGGACCCGGCAGTGATAAAACCCTGGATCGCCTGGAACGAAACCTCGAGCGTATCGTGGATATCCAGAATGAAGTGGCGGATATCATGGAGGACAAGACCTATTTTGCCCGTGCAGTTCTGCTGAAAATGCTCGAAACATGCCAGGATGAGCTCGAAACGTTGATCGAAGAACACAGCATGGGCCCTCAAACCTTCATGCAGTCTGTCAGGGAGATGATCGACAGAAAATTCGGCCCGCGCACCCTGGTCCACGAGGTCATCGATTTTTCAAAAATCCTTTCGGAACGCCTTGCCGAGATAGAAAAACAGACTGCCGGTTTCAGAGATGTTGATATAACCTGCAGCATCGAGCCGGATCTGCCGTTTATTTTCCTGCCGAAAGACATTGTGAAAATCGTAATTGACGGGCTGGTCAAAAATGCCATCGAAAACACCCCGGACCAGGGAAAAGTACAGGTTTCTGTATCCCGGTCCGGAAGCGGCATAGTCTTCAGTGTCCATGACTTCGGAGTCGGGATCAAGACCGAGGCCTGCAGCCGGATTTTCGAGGGCTTTTTTTCCACCCAGGAAGCATTGCTTTATTCCACCAAAACCCCTTTTTCTTTCAATGCCGGGGGCAAGGGTGCGGATCTTTTGAGAATGAAACTGTTTTCCGACAGGCTAGGTTTTTCAATCACAATGAAATCGAACCGGTGCAGGTTTCTTCTAGAAAATTTTAAAGCCGAGTGTCCCGGAATTATTGCAGACTGTCCCTTTGTTTCGACTCCCGAAGAATGCCATGAATCAGGGGGGTCGATTTTTTCCGTATTTTTCCCGGGTACTGAAAAAAAAATGAAAAAAGTCTTTGACAAACCCTGACAAAGTAAACTATTACTGTTTTCTAAAGACTGAGCGCTCGTTAGGGAAATACTTCCCGGCAGATGAGGCATGCAGCCAAGGCATGAGCTCCTGATCAACTGCCTGGTTAACTGAAAGATTAGCATTATTGATTCGTTTTATGGAGAAACAAACCAGTATGAATAGTCTTCGCAGTTTGACACTTTTTGATTTCTACGAAACAAACGCAAAAACCCGGGGAACAAACACAGCCATCCACTTCCAGGGAATGGATATTTCCTTTAACGAGCTGCATGATCAAACCCGGCGCCTGGCAGGCGGCCTCTCACAACTCGGCCTGTCTTCCGGCAGCAGGATTGCCGTTCTGAGCTCCAACCACCCGGCATTTTTCCTTTTGTTCGGGGCTGCCGCCGCCCTGAACCTGACGCTGGTGCTTGTAAACCGGCGCCTTAGCGAAAACGAAATCAGCGGCATCATTGAAGATACCACGCCTGAAGTGATAGTTTCCGATGCCGCCATATCTGATACCGCCATCAACCTCACCCGGACCTTTGACTTTGTGAATCACTGCTTTGTCATCGACACAAACGACGAGACCCTGTCCATCGCCCGCCTGATGTCCGGTGAGAAAATAGATGCCCCGAATGAATGCCGTATGGATGATCCGTACCTGATCATCCACACGGCCGCGGTGCAGGGCAGGCCAAGGGGTGCGGTACTCAGCCACGAAAACGTGGTGCTGGCCAGCCTTCAGGCAGCGCAGGCATTCGGCATCACTGAATCCTGGGCCCATTTGAATATCCTGCCCCTGTTCCACATAATGGGAGTCAATCTGGGCCTTGGATCATTTATGACAGGCGCAAAAAATGTCATTCTTGACAAATTTGATCCCCTCAAGACACTTGACCTCATCCAGAACCAGCATATCAATATCATTGGTTCCTTTCCCCCCATATTGAACAACCTGATGGAAACGGCTGAAGACGGCCGCCATGACCTGTCCAGCCTGAAAATAGCAGCAGGCCTCGAGCAACCGGACACGGTCAGAAAATGGGAGTCCATGACAAGTTCCAGATTCTGGACAATGTATGGGCAAACAGAAACATCAGGGCTTGTCACTTTTTCTGAATACTTTGCCAGGCAAGGCTCTGCAGGTAAAATTTCCCTTCTGGCCAATATCGGCATTGTGGATGATCTCGATCACCCACTGCCGCCGGGACAGACCGGTGAAATTGTTGTTAAAGGTCCGCTGGTTTTCCGTGGATACTGGAAAGCCGACGCTTTGAATGCCCACACTTTCAGGGATGGATGGCATCATACCGGCGATCTGGGCATGATCGATACAGATGGTTTTTTATTTTTCAAAGGCCGCAAGGCTGAAAAAGAGTTGATCAAGCCCGGCGGTGAAAACGTGTTTCCGGCTGAAGTGGAAAAGGTGATCTGCCAGCATCCGGCCATACAGGAAACCTGCGTCTTTGGTGTCCCGGATCCGAAATTCGGTGAAGGCATCAAGGCGGTATGTGTCCTCAAACCCGGACAGTCACTGACCGACAGGGAACTCATCGCGTTTACGGCCACAAAAATAGCCGGGTATAAAAAACCCCGCTACGTTGAATTTGTAGACAAACTGCCCAAAACACAATCCGGCATGCCGGACCGTGTTGCCATTAAGCAACAGTATACGTAAATCCCTTGATGCAGGGACTTTTTCAAAAACCTGACAGCTAAATTTGGATGGGTTATGACGCAACTTACTATTTCCAATGTTACGCTTTCCTTTGGCGGCCTCAAGGCACTATCCAATGTGGATATGACCATTGAACCAGGGTTGATCACATCCATTATCGGACCCAATGGTGCCGGCAAAACCAGCCTGCTCAACTGTATTTCCGGATTTTATCACCCCACCAGAGGTGATATTTTCTACAAGGACAGCCCTTTGACCCATGCTTCTCCCCACCAGGTCTCCAACATGGGAATAGCCAGGGCCTTCCAGAACCTGGAACTGTTTTCAGGACTGTCGGTACTTGACAACCTGCTCTTGGCCAGGCACCAGAACCTGAATTATTCGTTTTTTCAGGCAGCCGTTTTCTACGGCAGAGCCTCCAGGATAGAAGCGGAAAACAGAAAGTACGTGGAAGACATTATTGATTTCATGGAACTCGAGCCAGTGCGCAAACACAATGTGGGAAGCCTTAGCTACGGATTCCAGAAAAAGGTCGAAGTGGCCAGGGCACTGACAATGGACCCGGACATCCTGCTGCTCGATGAGCCCATGGCCGGCATGAACATCCAGGAAAAAGAAGACATCGTCCGGTTCATCATGGATATCCAGAAGGAGCGCAATATCACCGTGGTCCTGGTAGAGCATGATCTCGGGGTTGTCATGGATATCTCCGACCGGATCTATGTACTGGATTTCGGGGTGGTCATAGGATCAGGAACCCCGGAACAAGTGGCAGCCGATCCCAAAGTAATTGAAGCCTATATCGGGGAGGACTAATCGACATGAGTAACAATGAACATCTGCTTTCCTATTCCATCCCCCAACTGCTGCGGTGGCGGGTGGCAGAAACCCCCAAGCGGCCGGCCCTGCGGGAAAAAGACTATGGTATCTGGAACTCCTATACCTGGGAAGAATATTACGACTACGTCAGAAAAACCGGTATGGGACTCAAGGCCATTGGAATCGAAAAAGGGGATACCATCGCCATTATTTCGGACAATATCCCGGAACTG
>CAYNHL010000011.1:0-33920 GCA_964397015.1 uncultured Desulfobacterales bacterium
GGTTAAGTTCTTGCATGATACTTGATTCTCACAAACCTAAATAATATTGCAACTAGTCTTGATTCTCACAAACCTCAATGATACTCGAGGTATTGCAAAAATCATTACCATTACATTTCACAATCTTCCATGAAAGTCCAGACACAAAAAATGAAACTTTTTATCCTGCCGGCGTCCACTCACTGATACCATACCGCTCCAGGATCTCATTGAAAACGCCCAGGTCCTGATCTCGCAAACGGGTATAAACTACGCCACCATCTTCGATATGGCCTCCCTGTGCTTCAAAAAACAATTTATTGATATACATGCTTATCAGCCGGTATTGGTGTATTTGATTCTCATGTCCAGAAATGGTTTTTCAACAAAGGTATATGTAATAAAAGAGACTGCAATGGTCACGGGTATGATGAACAGCATGGTATTCAAGAAGGCATCGATCCCTGTACTTGTGCCCGGGAATTGAAAGAACAGATTGTGTTTGACAGCGACTTGTATGATTAAAAAGTGTATCAGATAGATAGAGTAGCTTATTTTTCCGATATTGGCCAGAACCTTTGAAATAAATACTGGAATATATGATGAAACCGACAGATAACAGATAATAAAAAAAGCCCACACAGCCCCTTCGACAGTCGGCCAGATTATTTTCCATTTACCGCCGCCAGGCAGGCCGCCGTTTTGGTGATACCACTGCAGGGAAAAAAGAACCAGAACAATGGATATTATAAACAGGTATGGCGCATATTTTTTATATTTCTCATGATACCGGTTTTGATAAAATACTGACAGGCAGATCCCTATCAGGAACTGGTCCATCCTCCCGATAATAGTCCAGTAAACCAGATTCTCGATATTATCTCCTTGAAGATATGAAAAAATTCTCATTATCAAAAAGACAAGAACAAGTCCAAAAAGCCGGTTGGTGCCGGATCTGTTCAAAATAACTATCAAAAGCGGAAAAACAACATAAAACTGCCATTCTACAGCAACTGCCCAGAACATGGCGGAAAAAGACCCTACCGACAGAGCGCCTTTCGTGTTTGCCATGGCAAAAACGGTTTGAACAAAACCCAGCACGGTAAAATTATCAGGAAACGTGAATATTCCGGCAAGCAGTAAAAGCAAAAACAGCGGGTAGGTTCTGAGCAGCCGGTTAATGATGAATCTCTTATAGCTGACTTTTTTTTTATACGCTCCCATAGTCAGGATGAATCCACTCAACACCATGAAGAGAGCAACGGCCGTGTGTCCTTCAATTATCAATGATTTTAACGGATTATCGGTAGTTATCCGGTGCGAAAGCCAGAACTCAAATGAAAAAGGTATGTTGTAAACCAGCTGGTACCATATCAACTGGCATCCATGGTACAAAACAATCAATACCGCAGCATACGCCCTGATGTGATCCAAGGGTGCTATATATTTAATATTGACACTTTCCATTTACTGTCTCGCGTCTTGCTGAAAAAAGTGCTATGCTGCAATAAGCAGTATTTATAAATATTCCCAATTTTTTATTGACACATCCTCCGGTTAAGTCATAATCAATTGAGTCATAATTAAACAGTTACTTTATAATTGATTTAAACGCAATCGAAAAACAAAGAAAAAGAACATGGCACTTTCCAGGATGCAAAAAAACCTGAAGCTGTTGTTTTTTATGATCATCGGGCCGGGGTCGATAATTTTCGTCCTGCCCTGGCTGATCCTTTCCTTATTTGATTCGCTGGGTTTTTCTCAATTAATGATCCTGAGGTATGCCGGGACCGGTTTCATAGTTGCGGGTACAGCCTTATCATTGTGGTGTGTCTATGATTTTGTATCAAAAGGAAAGGGAACTCCCGTGCCGGCTGCCCCGCCTGAAAATCTTGTTACTGAAGGGCTGTACCGATTTACAAGAAATCCAATGTATATCGGCATACTGTTTTTGCTTTTCGGAGAGGCAGTTGTTTTCCAGTCTCTTGAATTGTTGTGTTACACAGGCGTTGTTTTCTTACTGTTTCATCTTTTCATCATCATGTTTGAAGAGCCCCGGTTAAGGGATGAATTTGGTACAGCATATGAAAATTATTGCCGTGATGTTCCAAGATGGGGGATCAGCATGTGCCGACAAAGTCGTAATAACAATGGAGCAAAAAATGGCTAGGAACGGTCTTTTGCGATAGCCAGCTGTCCCGTTATACACTGCACCAGCAGGAGGGAAACCAAACTCAGGCCGGCACCGGCAATGAACGGTATCCTGTAATCGACATACCAGAGCAGCCCTCCCACGGCCGGGAGCACAACGGCGGCAATATGGTTGATGGTGAATCCCATGGCCATACTCGGTGCAATATCGCGGGGGTCGGCGATTTTCTGGAAAAATGTGTTGATGGCAATGGCAAAGTTGAAAAACACGTGATCCAGGATATACAGGAATCCGGCAACAACCCAGGAATCAACCAGTGCATAGGAAATAAATATTACTACAAGAGACAGGTATTCCAGGCTCAACACCTTGCGTTCGCCAAACCATACAATACATTTCCCGATAAACGGACTCAAGAAATAATTAATGCTGTTGTTGATAAAAAAGAGTGTTGCGATTCCCTGAACACTGTAGTCAAACTTTTTCACGAGCAGAAACACGGCAAAAGCCATGAATATCTGCCGCCGGGCGCCTGCCATGAAAGTCAGCATGTAATACAGCCAGTATCGCTTTTTAAAAATCATTTTCCTGTGCTGGGGAACGATATCGATCGATGCCGGGTTCCTTGAAAAGGCCCACAGCCCGATTCCCATAATTATAATGCCGAAAACCAGATAAAGCTGGACATAGGACAAAACCGCGGCCAGGAAGAAGACCAGGATTCCGGTGATCATACTGCTCAGTGCAGCGTAGCTTCTGAGTTTTCCGAATACCAGCGGCGCCACGTTCCTGTCAAAGTATTGAAGCCCCAGTGACTGGTATGTGGTCTCAAAGTAATGAAAGCCAAAGCTCATGACAAGGGTTGTCAGGATCAATCCGGAAAAATGCGGAAAAACACCGGTGGCTGCCAGGCCGGCACCAAGCATCAAAACGGAGAGAGCGGACAACCTGTGCTCCTTAATGATAAACAGCACATAAACCACAAGCAGGGCAAGAAATCCTGGAATTTCACGCACGGATTGTATGACACCCACGTGGTGGCCTTCCAGGTGAACCACGTTGACGGCGAAATTGTCAAAAAGAGTCTGCCACACGTGGAGCCCGCCGGAAACCGTTATGGTCAGTACCATCAGGTAAATGTACATGGGGTTGCGGGCCAGCGGTTTTATTCCCGGTATCCTTGAACGATGGTGCCGCCCCTTTGATTCGATCCGGTTTGCCAAGTTCCTGTGCTACCTTGTAACAAGTGAGCGGACCGCATCGATGTAGATATCGAGTCCGCGCATGAAAATATCATTGTGACCGGCGCCTGGAATTGTCAGCAGTTTTTTTTCTGCAGACTGACAGGCATCGAACAGGTCTTTTCCATGGGAAAACGGTATCAGTTGATCAAACTCTCCGTGAATTATCAATGCCGGGCCTGTCCAGCGAGCGATCTTGACATGGTTTTCAAAATCAGGCGGCACTTTAATTCCCATGGCTGCCGCATCGACACCGAGCACCTTGAGCAAACTTTCAGTGTGGGCAAACCCGCTTTCAACAATCAGGGCATCTACCTCCTGCTGCCGCGTGACTGCAAGATCGATGGCCGGCGCACTGCCAAGGGACCTGCCCATGACTGTCAGACCGCCGGAAAACCCTTGTTTTTTCAGAAATCCAACCACGAAATCCAGGATTGCATGGCCGTCCTTCATCATGGCAGACACGGTCGCAGATCCCGTAGACCGTCCATATCCCCTGTAATCCACTACGAAAAAATTGATCCCCGCCCGGTTGTATACCGGTCCAAGATCATCGTAGTCCTGAACAATTTCTCCGTTACCGTGGAAAAACAGAACCGTTGGCAGCTGTTTTCCTGCTACATGGAAACACGCGCCTATTTTTACGCCGTCTTCCACGGGAATCATCAATTCACCGGCTTTGGCCGGGCCTGTGCCTAATGCCGGACGGGGATGAAAAATCCTGGAAAGGATCATAGGATGGTCCAGGGCGCCGTAGTCAGGGCTGTAAATATCAGTCATTGCATATCCTCCTGACTGATCCAATACCAGTCTTTGCAGTTCCAGGCAATAGATATCTTGACCGGACCATCACCCGTACCACTTCATTGAACCTGCCGCAACGGTTTTATGCATCAAAACAGTGTGTTGACATTCCGAAGCAGATAATCCATTATGTTTTGAGGTTGAAAACGGGGCCGGCCCGACAAATACACCAGAACAAATTACACCAGGGTAAAAGATGCCGGTAATGGGTGTTTTCCTGCTTACCAGATCACACACAATCGCATGCTGCCTGCTGCTTTTGACGGCAATGACCGTTTCGCCGGTACTGGCACTTCCGCCTCCACCAGCAACCGGAAACAGCATGCTTTCAACTGTCCCCTTTGTCCATGTCGAACAGTATCGTTTTGAAGGAAATACGGTTGTGTCCGACAGTGAGCTGCAGGCCATCGCCCTGCCGTACACCGCACGAAAAATAAGTGCAAGAGAGCTTTTTGAACTCAAAAATGCCATTACGCGGCATTACATCGACAAGGGATATATCAATTCAGGGGCATTGCTGCCGGATCAAGAAGTTACCGACGGAATCATCACGTTCAGGATAATCGAAGGACGGTTGACGGATATAACCATAACCGGGATAAAAAGAATACGTGACAGCTATATCCTGAGCCGGGTCGATCATGGCCTCGATCACCCGTTCAACATTATAGAACTGAAAGAAACTCTCCAGCTGCTGCAGCAGGATCCTCTCGTTAAACGCCTGGACGGAGAGCTGGTTCCCGGACTGAGTCCTGGAGAGGCTGCATTGAACATAGATGTGAGTGAATCATCCCCCTTTGGACTTACAGCCCGGTTTGCCAATGACAACACACCTGCGGCCGGAGAAATCGGACTGGAGCTTAACGGCCGATACCTCAACGTGTCAGGCCGGGGGGATACAATCTCAGGCCGGTTCAGGCATACTCAGGGTTCTAACGAATATACCGCCCGGTATTCCATCCCCTTTAACGCCGCAGATACCAGGATGGAAATTTTTTACGACCACGGAGAGTCAAGCATTATAGAAGCTCCCTTTGACCTGATTGATATTACGAGTAAAACCCGGACCATGGGCCTCAGCCTGACCCATCCTTTTATCAAGACACTGAGCCGGGAACTGTCTTTGACCCTCCGGGGCGAAAAACGGCGTTCAGAAACCTTTTTGTTTGACCGGCCCTATTCTTTTTCCGATAATATCACGGGCGGTATCACAGATATCACCGTGGGTCGCTTATCTATGGACTGGACGGCTTACCGTTCCCGGGAAGCATTCGCACTGAGGGCCGTACTTTCCTGCGGCCTGGATATCCTGGATGCAGGTCATTTCCTGTCCGAACCTGACGGTGAATTTACAAGCCTGCTGGGCCAGGCCCAGTGGAGCCGGCGACTGGAGCTTGTCACAGGAGACCTGCTGATCCTTAAAGCCAGTGCGCAGCTCGCCAGTGACGGCCTTCCTTCCATGGAACGTTTTGGTGTGGGAGGATTCAATACGGTACGGGGTTACAGGGAGAACCAGTTTGTCAGGGATAATGGCCTTACGGCATCTGCCGAATACCGGTTCCCGGTGGCCAGAATCCCGGTTCCGGTAGTCAGCAGGGATTTGTCTGACGGAATGCTCCTTCTGGCACCGTTTCTTGACTATGGAAGATCCTGGAACAAAAATAGCGTTCCAGGCACTGCGGCCATTTTCAGTGCCGGCACGGGAATCAGATGGGACCTGTCCAAAAACCTTCATGCCAGGGTATACTGGGGCATGGGAATAAAAACCACCGGCGAAACAGGCAATGACATTCAAGACTCAGGAGTGTATTTTTCAATCACATGGGACATCATCTAATCAAACAGATCATATGGTCGCTTTTTTTCCTGTCACTGGTTGTCCCGGTCCACCTGGCCCTGGCCCAGGTTTCCTTTGACAACACCCTGGGACAGACTGATCTTTTGACAGGGCCGGATTATTTAATCAATGCCGACCAGGGCCGGCAGACAGGCTCGAATCTGTTTCACAGCTTTCATCAGTTCAGCCTGGATACCGGTGAAAGCGCAGTGTTCAGCGGACCGGAAACTGTGGCTAACATAATCTCCAGGGTTACCGGACCAGACAGCTCCATCATCAACGGACGTATCGTATCCAGTATTCCTGGAGCCGATTTTTTCCTGATCAACCCCATGGGACTTGTTTTCGGGCCGGGCGCATCACTTGAAATCAGCGGTTCTTTTTACGCAAGCACTGCAGATTACCTGGGATTTGAAGACCAGCAGATATTCGCCGCCTCTCCTGACCATGGAGTTGTGCTGACATCAGCCACGCCCGAGGCTTTTGGATTTCTTTTCGACACCCCGGCTCCCATTTCCGTAAGAGGACACCTCCAGGGAAGCCAGGCCGAAACTCTCTCTCTTGTCGGCGGTGATATGGACATTGAAGGGACCATTGAAATCAATCAGGGAGGCACCCTTTGTCTTTCAAGCCTTGATTCCGGCGGCGAGACCAACCTTACAGGAACCCTGACAAACGATTTTGAATCACTGGGAACCATAACTCTTGAAAGCGGCAGCACCATTGCTTCCAGCGGACAAAATCAAGCCGCCATATATATCCGGGCCGGAAACTTTTTCATGGAGGATGCCACAGTCGGCATGTACCATACAGGTGAAGAAGATGACCAAAGTGTGGATATCCTTGTTACAGACACCTTTCAGATGACAGATGGATCGGCCGTACTGACTATCAATGACAGCGAAACCCGGGGAGGATCGATTCATGTCGATACCCGGGAGCTTGAACTTTTGCAGGGAAGCCAGATTGGCACCATTACACGCAGCCATGGCCGGGCCGGAGATCTGCAGGTGTCTGCAGACACATCCATCACAATCTCCGGAAAAGATGAAAACAATATCAAAAGCGGATTTTTCAGCCAGACGACTTCGAGCGGTTCAAACGGCCGGATCCTGATAGATACACCCCGGCTGGAAATGTCTGACAGCGGCCAGATCTACAGCGCCAGGAACCGGGATGCCGGTCCCGCACAGGAAATTATGCTGACCACAGACCACCTCTCCCTGGATTCAGATGCCATCATCGTCGGGGGTGACATGGAGATCGAGACAGCAACAATGGAAATTCGAAACGGCGCTTTGGTCTGGGGAAGGGCCTCAGGCTTTTCTGACACGTATACGGTCAGGATAAACGCCAGTGACTTTATACACATAACAGGGCAGCAGGAAGACCTGGAACAATGGCGCAATACCACCCATCCCCTGTATACCGGAATCCATACCGATGTTTTCTCAGGCATGGATGGCAACGCTGGCAACATCGATATTGTGTCTCCTTCAATAACCATTGAAAACTCGGGCCAGATTGGAGCCAGATCCTATACAGATGATAACGGCGGAGAAATTTACCTGCACACCGGCACTCTACGCTTGAACTCGGGCGGTCAGATCGGCGCTGACAGCTTCGGATCAACCATATACAATGGATCGGCAGGCAATATTTTCGTCAATGCCACTGAATCCATATGGATTTCCGGAGAAATCGGGCAGCTTCCCAGCGGCCTTTTTTCAAGAACCCGCAGCAAAGGCAGTTCCGGCCTGATACAGGTATCATCCCCTCTGGTGCATATCGACGACAGCGGCCGTATTGCAGTAAATACCGGCCTGCTCTCATACGGTAATGCCGGAACGATTCACATTGACACAGGCCGCCTGGAAATTTTTGATAACGGTGCTATCAGCAGCGCTGCAGGCGGCACCGGTACCCAGGGACAGATAACCGTCACGGCAGGAGAGGAAATCTATCTGCGCTCAGGTATAATCAGCAGTTTATGCTCATACCAGGGAACAGCAGGAGACATACTGCTCCAATCTCCCCTGATCAGACTGTCCGGCGGCCTGATTTCATCGGAAACAAGAAATCATAACAGCGGCGGCAATATAACAATATTTGCAGGAGATATCAATTTGACGAACAATTCTCTGGTCACCTCCAGCAGCCTTGACACAGGAGATGCCGGAGACATAAATATGTCAGCTGATGATGCCTTCAGAATCGACGACAGCGCCGTCATGACCTCGACAGTGGGGGCAGATGGCGGAGATATCTTCTTAGGCCCTGTATCGGTTCTGCATATGGTCAACAGCGATATCACCACATCTGTCACTGACGAAGTTGGTAACGGCGGGAATATTACCATCGAACCCATGTTCATCATTCTTGACACCAGCCGTGTCGAGGCCAATGCCCATGAAGGAAGCGGCGGCAATATCAATATAAGGGCCGGTTATTTTTTCCCGGATGATGTCAGTGTCATCCAGGCATCTTCCGCTCTCGGTATTGACGGCATTGTAACCATTGAAACGCCCCATATCGATCTGGAATCCGGATTCGCAGCCCTGCCCGTATACCGCACAATCCCTGAACTGGCCTCGGACAGCTGCGAAACAAGAACAAAAAAAGATACCGGCAGCCTGGTGAGAACAGGCAGGGGCGGCCTTCCCCCCGGTCCACTCGATCCCCTGTGGAACAGCACCCTTACTCTAAAGCCAGTTACCGATTAATAGAAAAGGTGCCCAGTAGGCAGGATGATGGTAATCCGCTGATCGAATCATGGCCTTCTGTGCCTGTTGAAGGGCATTTGCCTTGGAGGTATCGTAAGACAGGTGCCTGTAGAAATCTACCACCATCATGGATGTTGCGGTATCATTGATAAACCACAGGCTTGCCAGGGCGCTGCGGGCACCTGACTTGACTGCCACTCCTGCAAGTCCCAGGGCGGCACGGTCATCTCCGACCGCAGTCTGACAGGCGCTCAGGGTCAACAGTGCCACAGGTTCCTGGCGAAAATTACTGATTCCCATAAGATATTCAAGCCTGTCCAGGGTCAGCCGGTCATTGTGGGTCAACAAAAAAGTGTTGGCCGGATCGTTATCGAACTGTCCATGGGATGCTATGTGTACAATACTGTATGGACTCAGCTGGAGTGTCTCTTGAAGAGCTTTGGGATCGAAATCCTCGTCCATCAGCAATTGAGAATCCATGATTTTACTGATACCCTTGAGCTCATGATCGACACCGGGCAGGGATGAAAATCCCTGGACCGGCTGAGTGATGCCTCCCAGAAGTATTTTTGCTTCCCGGTTGCGGAACGGCACAAGATCTGTAACAATCAGGCCTGGAGTCGTTGCCAGGGCCAATTTTTCAACCAGGAAACATTCGCCGTCATGCAGGGCGGCCATGGGAATGGTTCTCAAAGGACCATCCGGTACAAACACCAGGGTGGTTATTTTATGGGCCTCGAGATCTGATTCAAAGGGGCGGATCAGCCAGTTATAAAGCTTCTGGGAATACCGCAGAAAACGGCTCCCTGGATACTGCAGTTTCTTTCTCAGGTTACGTACATGAGCTGTCAATTCCTCCTGCCCGACTGCCACTGGATAGGAATTCACGGTATCGGGAAAGGTTACGATCAGTTCGAGCCTGTCAGGCAGCAGTACCGGGTAAATGACAGCAGTGGCCGGAATGGATTCATCCAGTGCCGACTGCCTTTTTTCCAGGGCTATGACACAATCGTCTCTAAAATAATCCTGGAGTTCCATTTTTTTCATCTGCTCGATTGTATTCTGGGCTGCAACAAGATCTGCCTGCTTCACTGCCGCATCATGCTGTTCCCTGCTTCTTTTCAGCAGAAAATCGGCCAGTTCGAAATACAAAAGGCCCACCGACTCTCTGAAACTGTCCTGGTATTTTTTTCTGCATTCAATGGCCAGATCCTCCCTGATCCTGGAAACCGTTTTCACTGCCTGGTCATAGTAATAAAAAGCGTTATCTCGATCTTTCTGGGCATTATACTGCCTGCCAAGCCCCCACTGCCAACGGTAAAGAAGGTCGTCAGCCCCGGCTTCATGGGCTGCAAAAACAGCACGCAGGTAACTGCTGACAGAATCGGACGTCCGGCCTCTGTCAGCATAAAGAGAGCCCAGCTCCCCCAGAGCAAGGGAATATGACCTGGTATCTTTTATCCTTTCTGCTGTTTTGACAGCTGAAGCAAGGGAATCCCAGGCAAGATCCGGCATGGATCTGACGGCGGCGGTCTGTGCGATGCTGATGAGACAAAATGCCTTTTCATGACTGTCTTCAAGGGCCTTGGCCCCTGCAGAAGCCTGATTGAGCAATTGAACGGCGGCAGCCTCATTTTTCAGGGCAAAATTTGTCCTGGAAAGATTGATCGCGGTCTTTACGGCCAGCGGCCCTGTGCCGGCAGGCTTTTGGGCAAGATCATGGCTTAGAACATACTGTTCCAGGGCCTTGTCGTACAAGCCCCGGTCAAATAGAAGATTGCCGAAATTGAGCCGTATTGATGCTGCCTGGCTGCTGTTTTCTTCATCATCACACAGTGCAAGACTTTTTTTAAAAAAAGACTCTGCCTGCCGGTAGCTGCCGGACTGGTATTGAACCATGCCCCGGCAAGCCAGGATATGGATCATCAGCTCCGTATCGGGCTCGCTGTCCAGGATCTTTTCCGCCCTGTCCAGGCAGTCTTTGGCCTTTCTAACGTTTCCCAGGGCCAGGCAGGCCTCTGATAACTTCATCAGGGCCCTTGCCTGCTCAATATTCAAGCCGGATGATTCATACAGGCCTTCCAGTCTCTCCCAAAAGCGGGCTGAGGCGGCAAAATCCCCGGTTTTCCATGCGTGGTCAGCCTTCAGGTTCAGCTCCACGTATTTATCTTCTGCCAAACTGACGGGCAAGGCAGACAATGCAGTCAATAAAATGAAGATAAAAAGCAGCCCGCCTGTGCGTATCTGCCGGTTCATCTCTGGCCCGCCAGCCATTCAGTCAATTGGCTGATAGTTGGATTGCCGGGCTGTTTATCTTTCATTACCTCTATCAATTGATCCATTTCATCATATTGATCAAAGTCAGCCAGCACGCTGAACAAAAAAAGTTCCGGGGTGATATCCGACGGGCCGCTCTCTTTTAAAAGAGCCTGATAGGTGTTTTTGGCCAGGTTTATTTCCCTTTTTTCGCCGGTGTCCGGCTCAACCGGTTCGATTAAATCTTCCTGCCTGACCTCACCGCCTCTTATAATGCTGGCTCCTGCCTTCTGTACCTTTGACGGATCGATGATATGGGACATGCGCCTGACTTCGTTTGCAACCACTTCGGGCATAAAAGTTATCCCGGGCTGCTTTTCCGGGTCTGCAGCGACACAGCCCTCTTCATTGTCAATTGTCAAGACTGCAGGGCCGTTCCAGTTTTCCTTGCGGCCAGAGGCAAATACGACAAGCTGAAGAACTGCTCCCTTTTCCAGGATGACGGTGTCCCCGTCATACAGCTTCATGAATGTCTCAAGCCGGTCCTGTGCCGGCTTGCCTGAATGACCGTAAAAAGCAGTCCCGGTCAGCATGGTTACCATACCGAACGATGAGGCCGAAGCCTTTGTTCCGCTAACGGCCGGGAGAAGCACAAGAATGAGCACAAAGGCGTGCCAGATGATTTTGGTTCGCTTTATCATGTAAAATACCCTCCTGTTTTTCAGGTTGCCTGAATTCCCAGAATTTCGACAATATCGAGGGATCCTGTTCTGCCCCTTGGTTTTATCCGGTCTTTGCGGCCGGTCAGGATATTTGCATGTGCCGCATCTATGGTAATCCGGCTGGCGGTAATTGTCCAGCCAAGATTTTTGCAAAGCCCTTCCAGGCGTGCTGCAACATTGATGGTATCCCCGATGGCTGTATATTCCATCCGTCTTTTCGACCCTATATTTCCGATCAGCGCTTTACCTGTATGGATGCCGATGCCGATTGTAAACACTGGAATTTTCCTGTTACTAAAGCGGGTGTTCATCCAATCCTTGAAAGTTTCTGCTGTACCGGCCATTTCAAGGGCGGCCCGGATACTTTGCCCGGCATGATCCGGATGACTGACAGGAGCACCGAAAATCGCCATCACCGCGTCTCCTATAAACTTGTCCACCATGCCGCCATGCCGGGTAATCACGTCGCAGATCAATCCATAATAATTATTGAGCATCTCTACGACCTCTTCCGGGGAAAGGGTTTCCGACAGGGTGGTGAAATTTCTGATGTCAGAAAAAAGGACGGTTATTTCGCGTTCTTCTCCGCCCAGGGCCGGCTTTTTTTCGCGGTTGACCAGTTCCATGAGCAGGGTTTCGGAAACATAGGGGCTGAAAATGGTCTCAAGCTGTATTCGATCTTTTTCTTCCCGGGTCAGCCGGGTTGCCATTATTCCAAGGTAGCATAAAAACAGGGCCAGGACTACAGGGGCCACCGGCAAAAGCATGTCATGCAGAAACATGACCCAGGACACGGCTGCCGACCCGGCAGCCAGGGATATAACGAGAACGGATCCTGCACCGGGTCCGAACATCCGGCATAACAGGGCGCCGGCAAAAACAATAATCACCAGCCAGGAAATTCTGACAGACCGCGGCAGCTCTGACGGGACACGCCCGGAAATGATGGATTCAATGATGTTGGCATGGATTTCAGCGCCGGACATGAGCTTGATCCCCCTCGGGGTAAACAGCCCTCCGGAATAGGGGGTAAGATGTGCATCATTGTTGCCTCCTTCTTCAACGGAGACAATGACGATTTTGTCCTGCAATATCTTTTTTAATTCGCCGGCATCTTTTTTGTCCGGGCCGACCAGGTCCCGGAACGGCAATCGGGGTATGGTGCCGGGCGGCCCTGCATAGCCTATACGGGTCAGGCCGGTGTTTTTGGATGAAAAACCCGATTTCGATGCCAGCAGAGGTGCAAACGTCATGTCAGGCGGCTTTTGATCATCAAAAAGCCTGGTGATATAAAAACGGGTCACGCCGTCGTCATCCTGGTGGATGTTACTCAATCCGACTGATGCCGGGCCGTCAGGCAGGGCATACAGATATTCGGCCACCGGAAGGATGATACTGCCATTACCGTTCTTAGTCCAGACGGCATGACCGGTCAAAATGACGTCATCGAAATTGAGCTGCCGCCTGAAAGCCATGTCGTAGGACCTGCCGATATCTGATCCTCCCGGCGCGGTTTTCTGCAGCCAGGATTCAGGACTTATGGAAAAAATGATATCTATCCCTGCAGTCCTTGCCCCTGAATCGCGGATTGCGGACAATGCTCCTGCCAGGTGGGGCCCCCAAAAAACCAGCGGGTCCTGGTCAAAAAGCATCAGGGACTCTGTATCGATGGAAACGATGACGACATGTGGAACATACCATGATTTTACACCGGCAAGACGGTGGTAAGTATCATAAACCGGCCTTTCCAGGAACATCAGAATGCCGCTTGAAACGCAGAGCTCAGCTATGATACAGCATGCAAAAACAACGGCCAGGGTATTACGGATCCAGTGTTTTTGCTTTCTCAATCTGGAAACGGGTTTAAACTTCATCTGCAGAAACTCACTTTATTTCGCCCGGCTGCCCGAATCTATTTTCGGGTTACTGTAACCTTGAGAATATCTTAAATTTCCAAAAATTTTGCAACTTATTTTCCGCGGATCAAATTTTATAAGCTTTTTTTATTTTACAAGGCCTGATCAAAAGCAAAGCATATATAAACTTGAGGATTTGGAGGAGATATGAAGGCTTGACAATGAACGAAAATATTAATAGAAATAGATATATATACTCCCAATTAAAAAAAGGAGGTCGACATGAGCACTCCCAGGCACTGTCCAGGATTTGAAAATTTCAAACACCTTAAATCCTTTACCTGTAAATGTCCTGAATGTGGAACATCCAAGGAAATTTTCTCGGACGAATTCAATAAATCTCATAAATGCGACAAATGCGGCGCTGAAATCGATTTTACCACCTGCAGCTACGAGGCGGGGTAAACCTCCATACCACCAATCCCCTGCCGGGCATTGCGGCCCTGCAGGGGGTCATAACCCTGAAACTGCACCAAAAGTAAGTCCTTTGATCGATACCCCTAACGTTTTTTCCAGTAAGGAGGCCTATGAATACATCCAACATTACCATCAGGCTTATGAAAAACGAGGATTTCGATGATGTCGTCCGGATTGATAAAAAAGTTCTCAAAAATTCCCGCCTGGATTATTACGAGCGGAAATTCGAGCTGCTTTTCAAATCCGGAGAATGCCTGGACACCTCGCTTGTCGCAGAAACCGAAGGCGGGACCGTAGTCGGGTTTATCATGGGTGAACTGAATATCGGATACTTCGGTATATCCCGTGAAGGCGCGACCATCGACACCGTCGGGGTTGATCCGGATTACCAGCGCCGGGGAATCGGAAAAAAGCTGCTGGATGAATTTGTGGATCATCTCCGGCAACTTGATGTAAACAAGATCCATACACTGGTTGACATGGATGATACACGCCTGATGCGGTATTTTGATGCAAATCAGTTTAAACCGTCCGAGGTTGCCATAAACCTGGAACGATACATTTAGCATCAAACCATTGTCGCCGGACGTCCGGTAAACTGTCTGAACTGCGGCTGGCAAGCCTTTTTTCAGTCAAACCGGATCCCGTATTTTTTAATGCGCTTCCACACGGTGACGCGGCTGACATTCAATATCCGGGCAGCCTTTGTCCGGTTTCCGTCTGCCTGCCGGAGCGCCTCGATAAGCTGTTGTTTTTCCGATCCCCCAGCCCCGCTCGTCCTGAAGGTCTCCCCATTGCCGGGCAATGGATTGCCGGCCGCGGCTCTGCCATAAATTATCTTTTCCGGCAGATGGGATGCTTTTATGCTGTTCCCTCTTGCAAGGACAAAGGCGTATTCTATACTGTTTCTCAATTCCCTGATATTTCCGGGCCAGTGATAGGCTACCATCAACCGCATTGCCTCAGGGGTCAATCCAAGGATATTTTTCTTGAGTTTTTCAGAATGAACAGCGATAAAATGCTGAATAATCAAGGTAATGTCATCTTTTCTCTCCCTCAGCGGCGGACAGGTGATCGGAAAAACATTGATCCTGAAAAACAGGTCCTCCCTGAACCCGCCCTTGCTGATCATTGTTTCCAGATCCCTGTTGGTGGCTGTAATGATGCGGACATCAATGGAAATCGATTTATTGGAACCTACCCGCTGTATCGTTTTTTCTTCCAGGACCCTGAGCAGTTTCACCTGGACCGAAAGAGGGATATCCCCGATTTCATCAAGGAACAGCGTTCCAGTGTGAGCTGCTTCGAACCGGCCTGTCCTGTCGCTGTCAGCGCCGGTATAAGCCCCCTTGACATGCCCGAACAGTTCACTTTCCAGGATGGTTTCACTTAGTGCTGCACAATTTACCTTGACAAAAGGCTTCGACGCCCTGTGTCCTTTTTCGTGCAGCGCTTTTGCGACCATTTCCTTGCCTGTGCCGCTTTCCCCTGAAATCATGACCGGCGTATCGAGGGAAGCGACACTTTCGATATGCTCATAGAGAGCCTGCATCACCGGTGTCCGACCTATAATACCATGAAACCCGTCTTCGATGTGATAGATTCGCTTCAATGATTCCAGTTCGTTTTTATAATGAACATTTTCTGAAATATCCTTCAGGGTTTCAACCGCTCCTGCAACCTGGCCATTGTCATCAAAGAGCACAGTGGCGTTTTTGATCACGGGAATTGCCCGGTTCTGCCGGTTGGTAATCATGCATTTTTTTTCCCTGACAAAATTTTGAGAAAACAACTCGCACCAGTTCCGTGCCTTGCCAGTTCCTATGATTTTACATCCCGTACAGTTCAATATCCGGCAGGACCTGCCTTTGAGTTCTTCTTCCGTATACCCTGTAATAAGCTGTGCTGTCTGGTTGGCTGCAAGAAAATTTCCGCTTTCGTCGACAATGATTATCCCATCCTGGGCCGCATCGATAATGTGCCTCCAATATTTTCCTATATCCATAAACCACCCCATGAAACCATTGACACTGTTAATGTTAACTCTTAACACTTAACACTTTATTAACATTTTTACAAGCCAAACCAGGCTGTATTTAATTTGCAAACCGGCACTGAATAAATAAATTACCTGTCAATATAAGCTGTTACAACAAAACCCCACATCAATTCAAACCATGGCACGCCCATTGCAAATTAACAGATCACCATGGTCTTAATATGAATAACCGGACCATGTGAACATCAGTCGATACAAGTACCTTTTAACCAAGGAGACATTATGAAACCATACCATTTAAACAAAACGATCCTGGCTGTGTTTGCCGGCCTGGTGCTGATGGCGGGCTGTGCAGCCATGCCTGGGCCGCCGACGTCCGGAACTGCCGATGACACATCCTGGATGTTTCACGATATTGTCGATGCTTCTTTTGTCGCATCCCACTTAGCTGTTCCCATGCCGGAAAACGTTTTGCTGATCGATTCAAGGCCCTACAGGGGAAAATATGTCAAAGGTCACATTCCCGGCGCCATCAGCATTCCGTTCACTGAATTCGACAAGAAAACCGGCCTGCTGCCTGAAGATAAAAACGTTTTGCTGATTTTTACTGTGAAGGCCCGACATGCAGGCTCAGCCATAAATCAGCCCGAAAGGCACAAGACCTTGGATATACCAATATCAAGGTTTATTCCGAGGGTTTTCCTGAATGGATCAGCCTGAAAGGAAATTACGCATCGGTCAGCGCAGAATATGTAGCCGGTCAAATTGCCGGCAACAGGGCCATGATCATTGACTCCCGGCCCCAGATACCAAAGTACAACAAAGGGTATATCCCATCGGCCATCAATATCCCCTTTACAAAGTTTGAAGACCTTAAGGGAAAGTTGCCGAGAGATACTGCAACGCCTGTCATTTTTTACTGCGGAGGCCATGAATGCAGGCTGAGCCACAAATCAGCGCAAAAAGCCATTGAGCTTGGATACACAGATGTAAGCGTGTTTTCCGGGGGATATCCTGAATGGAAAGATATGTACGGTGAAACCTCAGGAGCGATTGCCGTGAAAGCAGGTGAGGTTGAAGGTGCCGTGGATATTGAATGGTTTACCAAAACTCTTGATGAAAATCCCGAATCAATTTCGCTCATAGATGTGCGCGATGCGGATGAATTCGCAAAAGGGGCCATGGAAACGGCCATCAATATTCCGGTTGAGGTTCTGGAACCTGAAATCAAGAATTTTTCAAGTGACAAGCCAATTGTGTATGTCTGTTCAACAGGGGCAAGAAGTGCAGAGGCCTATTACATGACAAAAGATGTCTCGCAATCCTTGACAGATGTCTTTTATGTAGAGGCAAAAGTTGAATTCAACAAAGACGGCAGTTTCAAAATCAAAAAGAATGATTGAACTGAATAAAAAGAGATTGAAAGGAAATTTATTATGTTAAAAAAAGCAATGACAACTTTAATGATCATGGTATTTATACTCATGCCCTTTTCAATGGCACTTGCCGACAAGGGACCAGACGGAAACGACAGAAAAGGGAAATACACCTATCGCAAAGTTTACAAATCCTGCTCACAGGCTGACGAGAACGTGTCTTCTTCACCTTCTGTGAGCCCTGCCGACAAAACCATGGCGGAATGGAAAACGGTTTTTGAAGCCCGGAATTTTGAAGAGTTCGGCTGCCTGGATCAGTGGGATGCACTTTCAGATGAAGATATACTTGACATTTATTCATATTTTTATAATTATGCAGCAGATTCCCCGTCACCTGCGACGTGCAACTGATAAATTCATAAACTAACCAGGGGGAACATGCTTTTTTCTTCCCCCTTTTTTTTATAAAATGGCCATAATGATTCTTGGAGATGCCTATGAAACCAGGAAAATTTTCAATGCATGCCCCGGCAGTTCTTGCAGCATTTCTTTTGCTGCTTGTTCTTCAACCGGCTTCTGCCGCTAAACCGGAGGAAGACAACACAAACGTACCGGGACTGGCGCTCGCAAGACAGGCGGTAAAAGACAGCAAGCGATGGACAACCACGGATCATTCCAAAGCCGAAGTTTTGAAACAGGATTTCACTTCAGGTCCCCAGATCACGAGTGCATGCCTGACCTGTCATTCCGAAGCTGCGACCCAGTTCCACGATACCATTCACTGGACATGGCTGGCCTCTGAAGATAAAAGCGACATACGGTACGGCAAGGCCGGGTATTCGGTCAACAACTTCTGCATTTCAGCCAACGCCATGGAGGACAAAGGCTGTTTGAAGTGCCATACGGCATGGGACAATGAGGGCTCTGACGGTACGGTCAACTGCCTCAACTGCCACAATTCGTCCGGATTCAATTTCACGGAGGCATTTAAAGACATCGATGCATTTTTGAAATCAGATGACCCCGATACCCGTGAAATCGTCATGGATATCCAGGAAGAAATCAAAACAGCGGTTTCCCAGGTGATCTTTCCCAGCCGGCAGAACTGCGGAGAATGTCATTTCAAGGGTGGCGGCGGCGACGGTGTAAAACACGGCGATCTTGACACATCCATGATCAATCCCAACCGGATGCTGGACGTGCACATGGGAACAGACGGAAAAAATTTCACCTGCACCCGCTGTCACACAACGGTAGATCACCATATAGCCGGCCGGATCTATACCAATCCTGCTGTTGAATCAAAAAAAAGCCTGATCGAAGACGACCTGGCGCCAAAAATCACCTGTGTTTCATGTCACAGCAGCACCCCGCATAAAACCGATTCCAAATTGAACGATCATACAGACGTGGTCTCCTGCCAGGCCTGCCACATCCCGACATTCGCCCGGGTCAACCCCACCATGACCTTGTGGGACTGGTCCACTGCAGGAAAGATGAAGGATGGAAAACCTTATCACGAGGACGGCCCCTATGGAAAACCGGTCTATAAATCCATCAAGGGCAGCTTTGAATGGAAAAAGAATATTGTGCCACAATATTTCTGGTTCAATGGATCTTTGACCAGCACCACGGCCGATGACGTGATCGATCCGGGACAACCGGTCCAGGTCAGCCACCCGGTTGGAGAAAGTACAGACCCGGATTCCAGGATTTTTCCATTCAAGATCCATCGTGGAAAGCAGCCCTATGACAAAGTTCACAAGAAACTGCTTGCCCCGCTGCTGTCAGGAAAAAACGGATACTGGACAACTTTTGACATGGATGATGCCATTGAACGCGGGAACAAGACTCTTGACATCCCTTATTCAGGAGAATTTGATTATGTCAGGACAACTTATGCCTTCCCTATTACCCACATGGTAGCACCAAAAGAAAATGCCCTGGATTGCTCAGAATGTCATACCCGTGATAATTCCAGACTTGCCAGCATCACTGGCGTGTATATGCCGGGCCGTGACAGATCCGTTCCTGTGGACACCATTGGCTGGCTTTCTGTACTCGGTGCGCTGGTCGGAGTATTATTCCACGGCATTGGCCGGTTCTTCACCCGCAATGGAAAAGGGGATTGAAAAATGAACGATAAAAAATTCATTAAAATATACCTGTATACCCGGTTTGAACGCCTCTGGCACTGGTTCCAGGCCATTGTCATTATATGCCTGATAATAACAGGGCTTGAAATTCACGGCACCTATTCCCTGCTCGGATTCCAGACAGCCACCAGGATACATAATTTCCTGGGGCTGTCCTGGCTGGTACTGTTCGCTTTTTTTGTTTTCTGGCTGTTAACCACTGGAGAATGGAAACAGTATATCCCCACGACAAAAAAGCTGTTCTCAGTAGTAAGGTACTATGCATGGGATATTTTCCAGGGCCGGCCCCACCCGGTTCAAAAATCAAGGGACAAAAAACACAACCCCCTGCAGAGACTTGCCTATCTGGGTATTTCCGCCATGCTTCTGCCCGTGCAGATGGTCACGGGACTATTGTATTACCTTTACAATGACATCCCTGTAAACTTTTCCCTGCCCATTGTAGCATACATTCACATGCTGACGGCTCTTCTCCTTTTGAACTTTCTGGTCATCCACCTTTACATGGCCACGACGGGCCACTCTTTTTTCAGCCACATTTCCGGCATGATAACCGGGTGGGAAGAGGTGTATGAAACAACCACGATCGAGGAATGGGAAACCAAGGCTATGAAAAAATGATAAAGGCGGCTTATTCCATGTAGCACATGCAGGCTTGCAATCAATTTGTACTTTCTTTTTCTGCTTTCTTTACGGCATCCCTTTCCGGCCGCCGCCCATACCACGGCCACCGCCCATGCCGGAACCGCCACCCATGCCACGACCGCCTCCGCCGCCCATTCCACGGCCGCCGCCACCTATACCGCGGCCGCCGCCACCGCCCATACCACGACCGCCGCGCATGCCGGGACCAGGCCCCTGCACCTGTCCATCCTGCCGGGTTGAAGGATCTGCCGGCCGGGAAGCATCTTTTTTAAAGCGGTTTACAGCCTCTGTGACCGATCCGCTGTAACCTGTGTATACCTTGATGTTACGAGCGGTGAAAATATCCATGGCCTTGGGACCGCAGTTGCCTGTTATGACAGCTTCGACACCTTTGTCAGCTACAAAGCTTGCTGCCTGGGTGCCGGCGCCGCCGCTGGCCTCCTTGTTTTCATTTGGAAATGCCTCAAACTTCATGTTGTCGGTATCCACGATCAGCAGGTAATCGCACCTGCCGAACCTTGGGTTAATTTCGCTATCCAGATTGTTATCGTATGCACTTACAGCAATTTTCATCATGACTCCTTTTTGGTTTGGATTTCATTCTCACTTAATCCTGTAATTAGATTTGCAAAAGGCATACCATGGATCAAGACATCAAAATTTGATAACAATTCAACCAGTTATCTTTTCAGCCATGGCTGCCTGCCTTAAAAAATATTGCAAAAACGCAATTTACAGTTGCATTTTAGCTACCTTTAGTCTTTGTTGCCATTTTCTTGACAAATTGACCTGCTATAGTAAAATCACCCGGAAAAAACACTGCAATACGAAAGGTTCTGCATGGCTGAAATCTATATTGACATGGATGACGTGCTCACACAAAGCTGTCACGCCTTTTTAAAAACACTTCGGCAGGAATTCAATAAAAACGCCACCTATGAGCAGATCACGGACTTTAACCTTCAGGTGTCCTTTGGTCTGTCAGATGAGGATTACGCACACTTTTTCTCCTGCATCCACACGCCCGATGCATTGTTCTGCCAGGCTCCGGTCGAAGGGGCCAAAGATACAATTTCCCGCTGGAAAAAAAATGGCCACAGGATAAATATCTTGACAGGCAGGCCTCCGGAAACCCGGGATATTTCAATCAAGTGGCTGGTGCACAACGAATTTGAATTTGATTCATTCTCCATTGTCAATAAATATGGCCGGCAGGCCTCAAAAGAAAATAACGTCATGACCCTTCAGGCCCTGTCAACCCATTCATTTGATTTTGCCGTGGAAGACTCGGTCACAATGGCAAAATTCCTGAGCCGGGAAATGGGGGTACCTGTTGCCCTGCTGGACAGACCATGGAACCGGGATATCCTTGCTGACGGTAATATCAGGCGCTGCAGCGACTGGTCCAGGGTTGACCGGTTGATGGAAGACCGATTGACTGCAGGTTGTTCCTGGTAAAGGTGATCAGGTGAAGGATTATTTTTTTCTTTTCGATTGCTCCAATCCATGATAAGGCTTTTGCCAGACAGGGATACAAAAAATTCAAATTGCAATTCATTACAGGAGCTGTAATAAAATGGCCGGTTTCATCAAACAGAAAAATATAGTTGCCCAATGGGCATTTGACACACGTCCCATTCTAGGAAGATTTCATCTGTGGCTGGAGGATGTTGAGATCGAATGGATCAAGGGAAGCGGGCTTGATGAACTCGATGACTCCATTTCATTTGCTGACAGCCGCAGCGAAAAAATGCTGGCCATGACTGCAGCTGTAACAGCTTTGGGCACAAGACTCTTCGGGCGTTACGGAGAAGGCAGGGAACTTGATAAAAAAGAACTCAACCAGGTCAAAAAAGACGCAGATGCAATATCAGCCTATGCCCTGAGCGAAAGTTTGTGGTATTTATCGCGAACCCTGCCCGAAAACCATGCCATCATGGTCTGCCTGGGCGAAGGCCTGATGGCAAAATCCGGAGAGACCTCTGAAATGGGTGCCAATCCTCTTCTGGGGTTCGGGCGGATTTATGCCCGCCCCCAGGTAGCTAAATTCCTTGAAACCTGTGTACACCGGATGATCAATGACGACAATTATCAATGGGAGGATTTCAGGCGGGCTATATACCTCAAGGACATCACGGTATGGGGAGCGGCCATCGACACGCTTGAAAACACATCCAGGTTTGCCAAAGGAAAAGAGACAGGTCCCCTGACCGTACTGCACCTCTTCAACCAGCCACTGGCCATAACGGATCAGTATGAAGGCTACACAGGCACCCTGGTACTCCCCAGAAAAATCGTTGAAACCGCTGCAGAAGCCTCGCTTCTGGTCAATTTCTTTACTCCCAGAAAAAAAGTGGTTCAAGCCATCCAAATGACATACCCTGAAATCAAGCCGGCCAATATCCATGTCTGGACCCTGCAAGGCAGCAGCCGCGCCAACCGGATCGGCAGCCTGTGGGAACAGTGGAACGAGCAGGGGGTGCACCTTGTGGATGAAGAATGGACTCTTCCCACAGGCATGAAATCGTTCAATGATTCCGGCACCTATGCACCCACGTTTGCCGTAACGACCTGGAAAGATGAAAAGGATGAAACCCATCTGTTCATCGTCGACGGCTATGCCGCCTCAGCCGAGGCCATGCAGGCGGCCAGCCTGTCTCAGGTGCTGGATCTCGATGTTTCCATGGCTGTACTGTCCTCAAAATTTGCCTTTCCATATGATCTTGATGCGGCCACGATGAAACTGAATCCGGACCACGGCGATTTTGCCGAAAAACTGCAGCAGGACGTTATAGGCAAGGACCTGGATCAGGATCTTGTCGACACCTACCGTCAAGACATTCTCAGGGCAAGGAACGCGGGTATACCGCTGGATCGACGTACAATAACCGTCGATGACCTGATAGCTGAAAAAAAATGGCAGGCCCTGGCCATATCCGGCTACATGCTGCCGGATCCGTACTCAGGCAGCCCGGGTGTCAATAAAATTTCACAAGACACTTATGAGGTTACGGTGCGAGTGACTACGGAGCAAGGCGACAAGCGCATCAAGTTCGCCCTGCGCCTGATCGAACCTTTTGATGACAGCCGCCTGGTTTTCAGCCCCCTGCTCAACCGCTTCCTCAGGGGGGGGGATTACCGGAGCCGACCGGTCAAAATTTCCGATTCAGGTCGAATCAGAAACGAACTTCAAACCCTTTGCACCGATGCCCTTGAATATTATGGTGAAAAAGTCGAGCTGCGCTTTGACCGGATTTCCAAGAACACCATATCGGACAGCGAACAGGTTCTGCTCCGGCAGGTATTGAGCTGGTACAAGAAGCACTACCCCATCTGGTTCGACTGGCTGGAACTTGCATAACCCATCAGGAAAAGGAACGACAAATGGCACTTGAAAGCATCATGGTTCACTCCCACGGCAATCATGTAAAGGTTATCACCTTGAACCGCCCGGACCATTTCAACACATTTGACAGCACAATGAGCAAAGAGCTTTATGACACCCTTGAAGAAATGGACAATGACAACCTGACCCGGGTCATTGTCATCAAGGGAGCCGGCAAATCGTTTTGTGCCGGAATCGATATCAACGAATTAGGAGATAAATCCGCCATGGCCAGCCAGCAATGGTTCGAGCAGATGGAAAGGCCCCTGGTCATGATATCAAAAATGAAGACCCCTGTGATTGCACAGGTCCATGGTGTGGCTGCTGCAAACGGAATGGGACTTGCGGCATCCGCAGACCTGGTCATTGCCGCCGATACCGCCAGGATGGGCCTGACCGCGATAAACGTAGGACTGAACTGTGTCGGCCCGGTCATTCCGGTGGCCCGGTGTGTGGGCCGGAAAAAAGCTTTGGAACTGCTGTTGTTCGGAGAACTGATCAAAGCGGACAAGGCCCTTGCAATGGGACTTATCAACAGGGTGGTTCCGGAAAAAGACCTTGAAACTCAAGCAATGGCCTGGGCGGCCCGGCTGGCGGAAAAAAGCCCTGTTGCCGTCATGCTGGCAAAACAGGGATTTTACCGCTCGGAAGACATGAGTTATGACAAACAGTTTGAATACATGAACGAAATATTCGCTCGTCTTTGCACCACTGAAGATGCCAGAGAAGGGGTGGCTGCATTCCTGGAAAAAAGACCGGCAGTCTGGCAGGAAAGATAGCAGGATTCAATCCAGCAGTTTGTTTATTTTATTCAAGAGATCCTGGAATTTATAGGGCTTTAATATATAGTCACTGGCACCCATTTTCAATCCCTTGACCACGTCGGCCTTCTGGGCTTTGGCGGTCAGCATGATCACGGGAATATCCGACACCGGGCCCTTGTGGGCACGGATCACCTCTAGCACCTGGAAACCGTCCATCCGGGGCATCATGACATCCAGAATAATCAGGTCAACGGGCACTGCCTGGTTCAATACAATATCCAGGCCTTCGGGCCCGTTTTCTGCAAGTATGGGTTTATATCCCTCCTTTTTCAGAGAAAACCACAGAATATCCCTGATATGCTTCATGTCATCGATTATCAGGATATTTTTCCTGTATTCCATCTGCCCCCCTTCTGACCGGAAGTGAAAACGTAAAAACAGATCCTTTTCCCTGTTTGCTCTGGACGAATATTTTACCGCCGTGGTATTGTACAATATGCCTGACAATTGAAAGTCCCAAACCCGTACCTTCGATTTCGTATGTGTCTGAATTGTCCACCCGGTAGAATTTGTCAAATATTCTGGATATCTTATCCTTCGGGATACCGATACCGGTATCTGATATGCTGCAGAAAACGGCATCGTCCTTGTATACCGCTTCCACGTTAATAATACCACCTTCAGGTGAAAACTTGATACTGTTGTCAATCAGGTTGGTCAAGACCTCCTTGATCCGGTCCTCGTCCGCCATGACCGGCGGAAGGTCCTTTGCCATATGAACGAACAGGTTCATGTGGGAAAGCTTTTTTGAAAAACCTTCCAACACACGCTGCACAAGTATCTTGAAGTCAATCCGGGAATAGTTCAGATCGAATTTTCCAGCTTCGATACGGGACAGGTCCAGCAGGTTCCCTACAATACTTGTCAGGTTGTCCGCCTGTTCATCGATGATGGCCAGAAACTTTTTCCTGGTATCATAATCCTCTGGATCGACCTGGTGCAGCAACGCTTCGCCGTAGGACTTGATAATGCTCAATGGTGTGCGGATTTCATGGGACACATTGGACACAAATTCACTTTTCATTGCATCCAGGCGTGTCAATCGCTGGATTTCCATGGAAGCGGACATATCCCTGAAAACAAAAATGACCCCTATTGTCTTTTGGGACAGGTCCGTCAAGCGGGATGCGGTAATCCCCATTGAAATGTGGACCTCTTTATACGGCACGTAGGAAACCATGGTTTCGCTCACAAATCCCTTTTCAAGGATCTGTTCATGGATGCTCTCCACCTGTTTTCTGATATCACCGGTCAGAAAATCCATGTAATTTTTTCCGGTCACCTTTTGTGATTTTATCCCGAGCAATGCAGTGGCGTTCTTGTTGACCAGGGTGACATTCCCGTCCATATCCGTTACCAGGATGCCATTAGAAATGCTTTCGACAATGTGGGTCAAGTACATCCTGGAATTGTTCACCTGGGTGTAAAGGTCCTGGTTCTCGATTGCAATTGCGGCCTGGGATGCAACAAAAGAAAGAATTGATATCAGTTTCTGGTTGTATATGGACCGGTCGGGCTCGGTGACAATATACATGAATCCGGATTTATACTTGGGGGACCTGATGGGAAGGATGCTGAATATCGAGCCTTTGTCGGGCTCCAGCGGATCGGTGATCATGGTCCACCGCCCCTGGTCCATCACCCATGAAATGATATTGGGTTCAGGCAGCCAGCGCGTCATTTTTCCTTTTTCAATTCCCATGGAAAAAGCTTCCGTAAACTTGTCATCGTCTTTATATAAAAACACGGCTGCCGACTTGAATCCTATGACTTCATTGATGATTCCGGCAAAGGTTTCGAGGATATTGTCCAGGTCAAACTGTGATATCACCTTCTGGGAAAGGTCCTGAACCATTTCGAACAGTGCGATCTGGTCCGTCAGGCTGTAAACGGTTTTTGCAAGAAAGCTTGATTCCAGGCCTGCGTTGTCTGTTGGCATCTGTCGTTACCCCTGTGGGCCTTCAATTAAAAAAGCGGTGGCAGCCTTGTATTCATTGAGAATATCCCGGCTCATGCCACGAAGTTGATCAGATTTAATTCCTATCAGCTTCCAGGCTTTTTTATTCAGCTCAGGTATCAAGGTATCTCCGCCGCTTCCGATCCCGATTCTCCTGCAGAGATAATCAGCTCCATGGACAATGGCAGCCATCCTGAAAGCTGAATGATCCTCCTCCGGACTGTGATGAAAGGCCACGGCTTTTACCAGGGACAATGGCATGGACCATTTTCTAAGCAGCAACGCACCGACCCCTGTATGATTGAAGCCGAATATCCTGGTTTCAGCATCTTTGAGAGGCACCTGGTTTTCATGGGAATAGGTCACGGCCTTGATGAAATCGTCATGAAAATGGATATCGAGAATGATCTTTCCCAAATCATGCAAAAGTCCCCACATGAAAACCTCTTCACTGTTTTTCATGCCCATGTGTAAAGAAAGCTTGCGTGACACAATGGCACAGGCCAGAGAATGCTCCCAGAAAGCCTTGCGGTCGAAACCCGAGCCGGCAGGAGAAGCTGAAAATCCATCGATAACAGCCGTGGACAATACGATATTCTTGATATTGTTCAATCCCAGTACCACTATGGCATAATTGATGGTCGTGATCTTTCTTGGAAACCCGTAAAAGGCTGAATTGGCGATCCGAAGCACCTTGGTTGACAGGGCCTGGTCCTGGGCGATCACCCGTCCGATCTCGTGTGCGGTACTGTCCGGATTCTGGAGCAGCTGCAGCACATGGCTGACCACCTTTGGCAGCACCGGCAGTTGCTTGATCCTGGACAACTTGTTCTTGAGTTCGTTGCTTTCCATACGCCATTATATGACAAATCGGGCATTAAAAAAAGGGTTGCATTCCGGCCAGAGGCGATATCGGAAAATTACAGACCCCGGGCCGGTGCAACTTCAATCATTTTTCCGGCAATTTCCTTTAGAAACTTGGCTGCGACCATAGCGGTCAATGACAGGTGATCACGCTCCGGATTGTATTCGACGATATCCGCCCCTACCAGCTGTCCTCCCATATTCTGGATGATGTGAATCACCTCTGTTTCAATGTGCAGATTGACCCGGTCGTGATTATCGGCAGCAAGATCTCCTAAGTCAACGAACCGGTCCATGGCTCCAAGATCCAGCCCGTTTTCAGTCCACAGGCCGGCGGATGGAGAATGAAAGGATTCCCTTATCCTATCCGGTGCCAGGGAAGGACCGGTCCTGAACGAAGACTGGTGATCAAAAGGCATCCCCAGCAGACACACGGTATCCCTGGTTATGTCATCGAGCCTCGTGCTGTTTTGCGGCATATGATTTCCTTAAATTATGCAGAATAGACAATATCAAGATGGTGATCCCAGATATGCAAAATATCTTTTCGCTTTACGGATTGAGCGATAAGGGATAAAAACCGGTTACGGGGAATTTCAACCCCCCCCATGGAAAGCAGGTGATCCGTTGTAATCTGACAATCGATCAGGTCACCGCCAAACTTTGCCATGTGCGCGGCCAGGGCTGTCAAGGCCACTTTTGACGCATTGTTGGCCCAGGAAAACATGGATTCTCCGAAAAACGCGCCTCCAAGGCAGACCCCGTAGAGACCTCCGACCAGGCGGCCGTTTTTCCAGGTCTCGATACTGTGGGCATAACCCTTGTGATGAAGGTCGATATAAGCCTCGATCATTTCCTCGACCAGCCACGTCCCTTCGCTGTATAACCCTCTGGGTGCGGCACATGCCCTGATCACCTGTTCGAAAGCCTGGTTGATGCTGGTGGTGAAATGGCCTTTTTTCAGTACTTTTTTCAGGCTCCTGGAAATATGAATGGAGGCAGGAAATATGACCAGCCTTGGGTCGGGAGACCACCACAAGATGGGTTCCTTTCTGGAAAACCAGGGGAAAATCCCGTTTTCATAAGCCAGCAAAAGCCTTTCTGTACAAAGATCCCCCCCGACGCAAAGCAGTCCGTCCGCCCTTGCAAACCATGCCGGGGGGAATTCTATCCTGCTTGATAACCTGAACAGCGGCATTTAATGTTTAAGGTTAAATGACAGTTTCTGGTTCCTTAACCCGATGCTGATTTTTCCGCCGTTTTCCAGTTTGCCGAACAAAAGTTCATCGGTCAGCCTGTCCTTGATTTCAGTCTGAATCAACCGGGAAAGCGGCCGGGCACCGAATTTGACATCGTATCCCTTGCGGGCCAGGTATGCCCTTGCTTTCGGGGAATATGTCAATGTCACGTCCTGGGCTTTGAGCATGGTTTTCAGCTCTTTCATGTTCTTGTCCACAATCATTTCCATGATATCATGGGAAAGATTATTGAACTGGACAATGCCGTCAAGCCGGTTCCTGAATTCAGGGCTGAATGTTCTCTCAACAGCTTTCATACCTTTGGATCCCATATCCGATGACTGGCTGCCGAATCCGATCTGGTTGGCATCCATTTCCCTGGCACCGGCATTGGATGTCATTATAATGATCACATTCCTGAAATCGGCTGATTTACCGGTATTATCGGTCAAGGTGGCATAATCCATCACCTGGAGCAGGATATTGTACAGGTCCATGTGAGCTTTCTCTATTTCATCCAGAAGCAGGACAGAATGGGGGTGTTTACGGATACTGTCCGTAAGGATACCGCCCTGGTCAAAACCGATATATCCGGGAGGCGCGCCGATGAGTCTGGAAACTGCATGTTTTTCCATGTATTCACTCATGTCAAAACGCAGGAACTCAATCCCCATATGGGTTGCCAGCTGTCGTGCAACTTCGGTTTTCCCGACCCCGGTGGGTCCGGAAAACAAAAACGAGCCAATGGGCCGTTCCGGGGCGGCCAGGCCGGCCCGGGATCTTTTTATAGCCGTGGTCAATGTATGAATTGCGTCATCCTGTCCGAAAATCACCTTGAAAAGCTTTTTATCCAATGATTCAAGGTTGGATTTGTCTGTAGCATTTACACTGGTTACCGGAACTTTTGCAATCTTGGCAACTATCTTTTCAATGTCGGCAGGCTGGACATTCTTTCTTCGCCCTGCCCCTTTAAGTCTCAGATAGGCACCGGTTTCATCGATGACGTCAATGGCCTTGTCCGGCAGAAAACGGTCATTGATATATTTGTCCGCCAGCCGGGCCGCGGCTTCGAGCGTCTCATCCGAATACGACAGGTCATGATGGGCTTCATAATAAGGCTTGAGCCCCTTGAGAATCAATACTGTTTCTTCGACACTCGGTTCACCCACTTCAATTTTTTCAAACCGCCTTGAAAAAGCGCGGTCTTTTTCAAAATGATTCCTGTATTCTTCATAGGTGGTCGTACCGATACATTTAATATCACCGGACGATAACGCCGGCTTCAGGATATTGGATGCATCCATAGACCCACTGCTCGTGGCACCGGCTCCAACCACAGTGTGAATTTCATCTATAATCAGGAGGGCATCCGGCTTTTCCTTCAAAGCGTTGATCACGTCCTTGAGCCGCTGCTCAAAATCACCCCGGTATTTGGTGCCGGCAAGCAGCGCTCCCATATCCAGGGAATACAGTTCACAATTTTTCAAAAGGTCCGGAACTTTCGACTCATGAATATTCACTGCCATGCCCTCGGCAATGGCTGTCTTTCCAACACCTGGATCACCTACCAGTATGGGGTTGTTCTTGCGCCTGCGGCAGAGCACCTGCATGACCCGCTCGGATTCGACCATACGACCGATAAGCGGATCTATCTTGTTTTCCTTTGCCCGCAAGAGCAGGTTGGCGGTAAACAGCTCAAGAGGATCTTTTTTTGCTTTCCTCTTGTCCTTTCTAGGCGCCTGTTTGAACCCCTGGTCCGGCATTTCCGGCATGGTCCTGGTTTTTTCCGGGTTGCTGTGAGAGATTAATTTCAGTACATCAAGACGAGTGATACCTTCTGCTTCAAGATAATGGGCGGCATGGGAATCCTTTTCCTGGAAAATGGAGGCCAGGATATCTCCCAGGTTCACCTCGGTTTTCTCAGCGGACCTGGCGTGATTGATGGCGCGCTGGATCATTCTCTGGAACCCGATTGTCTGCTGGAGCACATACTCTTCTTTAGTATCGATCGTCGTTAATTTATCTGAAAAAAACTTTTCTAATTCATCTTTGATATTTTCAGGGTTACCCCCGCACTTTTCAATTGTCATTATACCGATTTCATGGTTAAGGATTGCGAAAAGAACATGCTCAACGCATACATACTCATGCCTTCGTTTTTTTGCTTCCCTGACGGCAAATCCGAGAGCTGTACTCAGTTCTTTGCTTATCATACCTACTCCTTTTCCATTGTACTTCTTAAAGGATACCCCCTGGTACTGGCCAGGCTATGTACGGTCTCGACTTTGGTTTCAGCGATTTCACGCGGATAAATCCCGCAGGTTTCCTTTCCTCTATTATGTATATTAAGCATCATTTGTGTTGCTTTTTCAAGTGATTTTCCAAAAATATTCATCAATACCTCCACTACAAACTCCATGGTTGTGTAATCATCATTGTGCAAAATTACCTTGTACATCGGGGGTATTGCATTTTTTTCACTGACCCCCGATTCCGGTCCTTTCTTGATCTTCTGATCGGTAGACGGCATCCTGTTATTAACTCCCGCAGCATTTTTTATATTTCTTCCCACTGCCGCAGGGGCAGCTGTCATTACGTCCGATCTTTTTTTGTGTTCTTTTTACCGGCTGTTTCATTGTGGTGTTGCCGGAATGCGAAAACGACAGGTTTTCTTCCTCTTTTTTCCGCATTTCCTCTGCCTGAGACCCGGGCGCCATCTCAATTCTGAAAAGAATTCCCAGCACCTCTTCCTGAATCCTGTCGGAAAGAGCCTGGAACATGTCAAAACCTTCTTTTTTGTATACCCGCAACGGGTTCTGCTGTCCATAGCCCCGCAGGCCGATACCCTCTTTGAGATGGTCCATTGCCAGCAGGTGTTCTTTCCATAAGGTATCAACGGTCTGAAGCAGGATAAAACGCTCTACTTCGCGAATCTGGGCATGACCCAAATCATCTTCCTTGCGATTGTATTTTTCCTTTACCTGGGAGAAAAGAATGTCAAACACATCATCGGCATTTGAGGCATCAGTTCGTATCTTATCAAGAACCGGATCAAAGGAAAACTGGCGTTTGACAGCTGCCTTCAATCCATCGAGATCCCATTCCCTGACCGGCATCTTTTCCCGAACCACCGACCCTATGATAGTATCCAGGCGATCTTCAACCATATCCATGATATTGGATTTCAAATCGGTTTTTTCAAGGGCTTCGCGCCTCTGGCGATAAATAATCTCCCGCTGCTGATTCATGACATCGTCGTATTCAAGCAGCTGCTTTCTTACCTCGAAATTATGGCCTTCTACCTTGGATTGTGCATTTTCAATAGCCTTGCTGATCAAGGAGTGTTCAATATGTTCTCCTTCCTCGATTCCAAGCCGGTCCATTACCGAATGAATCCGTTTTCCTCCGAAAATTCGCAGCAGGTCGTCTTCGAGGCTCAAGTAGAAACGTGACGATCCGGGGTCGCCCTGGCGGCCTGCCCGCCCTCGAAGCTGATTGTCAATCCGGCGTGAGTCATGCCGGGATGTGCCGATTATGCGCAATCCGCCCAGTTCTTTTACCCCTTCACCAAGAACGATATCAGTCCCGCGTCCCGCCATGTTGGTGGAAATGGTAACTGCCCCTTTCTGCCCGGCATTGGCGACGATTTCGGCTTCTTCCTTATGATGTTTGGCGTTCAGAACCGAGTGACGAATACCTTTCTTTTTCAATTTCCTGGAAAACTCTTCGGACACGTCTATGGAAATTGTACCTACCAGTACGGGCTGGCCCTTTCTCTGGAGCTGTATGATCTCCTTTAATGCAGCATCATATTTTTCTTTCTTCGTCTTGTAGATCAAATCAGCTTCATCGTCCCGGATCATGGTTTTATGAGTGGGAATGACCAGTACATCCAGATTATAGATCTTTTTGAATTCAGCCGCCTCGGTTTCAGCAGTACCCGTCATGCCGGACAGCTTGTCATACATCCTGAAATAATTCTGGAACGTAATGGAAGCCAGGGTCTGGTTTTCCCTTGCAATTGTGACATTTTCCTTGGCCTCCAGGGCCTGGTGCAGTCCTTCGCTGTATCTTCGTCCTGCCATGAGCCGCCCGGTAAATTCATCCACAATGACCACTTCATTGTTTTTGACAATATAATCGATATCTTTCTTGAACAGGGTGTGTGCCTTCAGGCCCTGGTTGAGATGGTGAAGCAGCTCGATATTTCCGGGATCATACAGATTGTCCACGCTGAGCAGCTGCTCACCCTTGGCGATTCCGTCCTCGGTCAAAGTGACGGTTTTGGCTTCCTCGTCAATGGTGTAGTCTGTGTCTTTTTTAAAAGCCGGAATAATTGTATTGACCTGTGTGTATAAATGAGTTGATTTTTCAGCCGGCCCGGAAATGATCAGAGGTGTTCTTGCCTCGTCAATCAGGATACTGTCCACCTCGTCCACTATGGCAAAGTTGAGGTATTTCTGGACAAGGCTGTCCTTTTCAAATTTCATGTTATCCCTTAGGTAATCAAAACCGAACTCATTATTGGTACCATAGGTGATATCGCTTTCATACGCTTCTTTCCGCTCTTGTTCACTGATATCGGAATAAATGACCCCGACACTCATTCCCAGGAAACGATAGATCTGGCCCATCCATTCAGCATCACGCTTGGCAAGGTAATCATTGACCGTCACGATGTGGACCCCTTTTCCGGACAATGCGTTCAGGTACGCCGCAAGGGTTGCCACAAGGGTTTTGCCCTCACCGGTTTTCATTTCGGCTATGGCCCCCTGGTGAAGGGCTATCCCCCCAATGAGCTGGACATCGAAATGCCGCATGCCCAGAACCCTGACCGAAGCTTCCCTTACCAGGGCAAAAGCCTCGGGAAGAAGCTGGTCCAGGGATTCACCCTGATCGATCCGTTCTTTGAACTCCCTGGTCTTGAGTACTATCTGCTCATCTGACAATGCCTGGATACCCGGTTCGAGTTCATTGATTTTGTCCACAATGGGATAGAACTGTTTCAGGGCCTTTTCATTTGCAGACCCGAAAATTTTTAAAAACAAATTAAAAGCCATTTATTATTCTACCTTAAAAATTAAAATCATTGCCGCTGCATAAACATATAATCATTAATCAGCAAATTAAAAACCCAAAATGCAAAAAAAATGAAAATTTAAGTATGAATGAAAGAAAAAAACGGCAGGTTAATTCAAGATGTATTTCAAAGGATTTTCAGGCGTACCATTGATCCTGACTTCATAATGGAGGTGGGGGCCCGTGGTACGGCCGCTTTTACCGACAGTGCCGATTACATCACCCCGTTTGACCTTCTGGCCTTTTTTGACATGTATCTTGTCCATATGTCCGTATTTGGTTTCCCGTCCGAATCCGTGATCAATGGTAACCAGGTTGCCGATCAGGACTTTCCTGCCCGCATAGGTCAC
>CAYNHL010000011.1:33930-49556 GCA_964397015.1 uncultured Desulfobacterales bacterium
TGCCCTGTGCTGAGGCAACGATCTCGGTTCCGGTTTTATTGCTGATATCGAGGCCTGAATGGAACTCTTTTTTCCCGGTGAAGGGAGATACACGATATCCGAATGCTGAGGTTATATATCCGTTGACCGGTCTTATTGAGGGTGTGGATGCCAGTAAATTCTTCTTTTCCTCCAGAATCCGGATCAGGTCCTCAAAGTCCCGGGATTGCTTTTCCACGACAAGGTTTACCTGCCCGACCTGCTGATGCATCTCCCTGATAAGGCTGTTGTGCCTCAGCTCTCTTGGCACATCTTCGTCAAGCTCCGATGTGGGTATGCCGCCGATACCAATCAGGCCGGACGAATCGCTTGTCTTTTTGATATCAGCGATCAACCTTATTTTATTTTCGAATTCATAAAGATCTTTCACCTGGGCTTTTAGTGATTCGATCTCTTTTGCGAACTGCTGGATCTGGACCCTTTGATTTTGAATCTCACTGGTCTGGTGCGACAGCTGAGAGGTCAGTTCCGCCGTGTTAAACGACACCTGCTTCAAGCTGTAGTAATCATAACCCATATATCCCAGGCCCGAAAGGGCTGAGATCATGATCAGCAGCAGAAAAAAAATCACTCCCTTATGAAGCGTAAGTTCTCTGACTGCCGAAGTGGCGCCGGAATGAAACCAGATTTTAATTCGATTTTTCATATCCCCATCTTCATAAGAATATATTGGGCCAATGTCAAGATCTTTTTCAAAGAACCCCCTGCCCGCCGGTCAGGCCGGTTGCCTGATCCAGGCCGTACATCAGGTTCATATTCTGGACCGCCTGCCCGGCAGCTCCCTTGAGCAGGTTGTCAATGGCGGAAACCAGGATGGCCTGGCAACTGTCCTGGTTGACATGTACGCCGATATCACAGCAGTTGGTGTTCCGGACATGGGCAATATCCGGAAACACGCCTTTTTCAAATATGCGTATAAAGGGCTGCCCCTCATAATACGCAGTCAGTGCCGACCGGATATCATTTTCTGTCACACCTTTGTTTACTCGAGCATAAATGGTTGACAGCATGCCCCGGGTAAGCGGCAGAAGATGCGGGACAAATGTAATGTGGACGTCATCTTTGGACACCTGGCTTAAAACAGCCTCGATTTCCGGGGTGTGCCGATGCCCTTCGACCTTGTAGGGTTTGAACCCTTCATTGATTTCGCAAAAATGGGTACCCAGTGAAAGGGACCGGCCGGCGCCGCTGACCCCGGATTTGGCATCACAGACAATACCCTGGCAGGAAATCAGTTTCTTTTCCAGCAGGGGTACAAGTGGCAGCAGGATGCTTGTAGGATAGCAGCCTGGATTACCTATCAGGCCGGCTGATGGTATATCGTCACCATAGACTTCACAAAGACCGTACACAGCCTCTTTTAAAAGTCCGGCCGCTGTATGTTCCTGGTATGCAGATTCATAGACGGACGCTGACTTGAACCTGAAATCAGCGGACAAATCGATCACCTTTATACCGGCATCATACAGTTGAGGAGCCCAGGCCATGGATACCCTGTGGGGAAGCGCAAGAAACATGAGATCCAGTTTTCCGGAAATCCGGTCGATATCCATGGCTTCACACCTTAGATTTCCGGCCCTTCGAAGTCCCGGGAATATATCTGCAATGAGCCGGTTCTCATAGCTTTTTGAAGTAACCAGGACCAGGTCGGCCCCGGGATGGTCCATTATCAGCTTGATCAGCTCAGCCCCTGTGTACCCGGTTGATCCCGCAATGCCAACTTTTATCATGGATATCCTGTCTTTTGTTTGTAATTTTTTAATTGTATTCTGCATTGCATCATTTGCCGCCTGGCAAAGTAAACAGCAAAAACCATACCTTTGAAAGCATCAAATCAGGATACTACCAGACCGCAGCCTGCACAGGCATTTCAAACGAACCCTGCCCGACACACCTTGTGGAAAGAGCAGACCCTGACTGACTAAATATGCCCGATGAATGATGAAATTTAATCAATAAAGAATCTGGCTTAAAAACAATTTTGTTCGATCGTTTTCGGGATGGTTGAAAAAATCATCAGGATTGTTTTCTTCAATGATCTGGCCCTCATCCATGAAAAGCACCCTGTGGGCGACACTTTTGGCAAACCCCATCTCGTGGGTGACCACCAGCATGGTCATGCCTTCCTGGGCAAGACTGATCATTACATCGAGCACCTCTTTGACCATTTCAGGATCCAGGGCGGATGTGGCCTCGTCAAAAAGCATGATATTGGGTTTCATGCAAAGGCTGCGTGCGATTGCCACCCGCTGCTGCTGACCGCCGGAAAGCTGACCCGGGTATTTTTGAGCCTGTTCGGCGATCTGGACTTTTTGAAGATAATGCATGGCGATCTCTTCTGCTTCCTTTTTAGGTGTTTTTCTCACCCAGATCGGTCCAAGCGTCAAATTTTCAAGAATGGTCAGGTGGGGGAACAGATTGAAATGCTGAAACACCATGCCGACTTCAGATCTGACCTTTTCAATGTTTTTCAGATCCTTGGTCAGTTCTATTCCTTCTACAATAATCTGCCCTTTCTGGTGTTCCTCGAGCCGGTTGATGCATCTTATCAACGTCGATTTTCCGGATCCTGACGGACCACAGACAACGATACGCTCCTTTCTTTTAACCTCGAGGTTGATATTTTTCAATACATGAAAATCACCAAACCATTTGTGCATATCGACAATTTTTATGACGACGTCTTCACTTGAAATATCAACGACTGCATTATCTATTTTCTCTGTATCTATTTTCTCTGTATCCATAACTGATCGCTTTTTTTTAATTTTCGATGCTGAACACTTATTCCAAGTCGGTGTTCAATTCCCTCTCAAGCTTCCTGCTGTAAGTGGACATGAAAAAGCAGCAAATAAAATAAATCACTGCAAGAAAAATATAGGCTTCTGCTGAAAACCCCATCCATCTGGGCTCTGACAGAATAGACTGTGTGGTTTTCAACAAATCATACAACCCGATGATGACCACGAGCGAGGTATCCTTGAAGGCTGATATCAATATGCTGACAGACGGGGGAATTACTATTTTCAAAGCCTGGGGCAGTATGACCAGCCGCATGGTCTGGGCATAATTTAAACCCAGGGAATCAGCCGCTTCGAACTGTCCCTTGTTCATTCCCTGCAGCCCACCCCTGACGACTTCGGCAATATAGGCTGCGGTAAACATGATAATGGCAACCTGGGCTCTTAAAATGGCGTTTACCGACACCCCTTCGGGTAAAAACAGCGGAAAAACGACAGAAGACATGAACAGCAGACTGATAAGAGGCACGCCCCGGATAAATTCGATGTAGATGACACAGAAAATTTTGATTATCGGCAGTTTTGACTGCCGGCCGAGCGCCAGAATGACTCCCAGAGGATAGGCTGCAGTCAGGCCGAAAACAGATAAAAGCAGTGTAAGCAGCAGTCCGCCCCATTTTTCGACCTCAACCGGTTCAAGCCCTAATATCCCTCCCCTGAGAAGTACGCCCATGACCACCAGTGCGATCAACCAGGAATACAGAAGATGAATGTTCCACAGCTTCCTGTTCCTGCTGATACCCAGCATTGTCACCAGGATAACTATGGAAGTTGTCGGCCGCCATAGAATATCCTGGGGATAAAACCCGAAAAGAATCATCTTGTAATTGCTTGAAATAACAGACCAGCATGCTCCCTGAGCAGCCTTGCAATCGGCACCGGGCAGCCAGACGGAGTCCACAAACGCCCATTTTAAAAACGGCAGGATGGAAAACCAGCAGATGCCGAGGATCACGATAGTAAGAAGGGTGTTCAAGGGACTGGAAAACAGATTCTCCCGCATCCACCCGATTACTCCCGCGCTGGCAATCGGCGGTTTGGCTGTAATTATTTCATCGTTATTGACCTGTGCATCCATAGCGCTTTATTTTACAATCTTTACCTTTCTACCAGTGCCATTTTTTTATTGTACCAGTTCATGAACGCGGAGGTTGACAAACTGAAAACAAGATAGACGATCATTATCAATAAAACACCCTCGATTGCCTGGCCTGTCTGGTTTATTGCCGTACCGGCCACAGAAACGAAATCAGGATACCCGATAGCAACGGCCAGGGAACTGTTCTTGGTCAAATTGAGCATCTGGCTTGTCAAAGGAGGAATAATCACCCGCAATGCCTGCGGCAGTATGATGAGCTTGAGTACCTGCCCCGACGTCAATCCAACCGCCATTGCCGCTTCGGTCTGGCCCTTGGAAACTGACTGTATCCCTGCCCTGACAACCTCTGCCACAAACGCGGCAGTATACATTACAAGCCCGAAAAGCAGCGCGGCAAACTCGGGACTTACCGCCTGGCCGCCCTTGAAATTAAAGCCCTTGAGTTCAGGTACATCCATGGCTGTCGGTGCTCCGCCGATCAGCCAGCATAAAAGCGGGAACCCGACAATCAATACCATGGAGGCTTTGAACACCGGAAATATCTTGCCGGTCCGGTCCTGCCGCGCGGCAGCCCATTTTTTCAAAAAAAATACAAGAACAATGGCAATGACAACTGAAAGCGCCATATATTTGTATACCGGATGTGATTGGGGAACCGCAAATATCATTCCCCGGTTGCAAAAAAACAGTCCCGTGAACGGAGTGACAGCGTTTCTGGGTCCGGGCAGCATTTCATAAAAAAATGCGTACCAGAAAAACAGCTGCAGCAAAACCGGTATGTTCTGGAAAAACTCGATATACAGTCCCGCGCACTTGTTCACCAGCCAGTTTTTAGACAGCCTGGCAATGCCGATAAACGTACCGAGAATTACAGACAGGACAATGCCGATAAACGACACCTTCAGGGTATTTAAAAAACCCACGAAAAGGGCTTTTGCATACTTGTCAGCGGCCGAGTATTCAATAGGGGATTCCCCGATTTCAAATGCGGCCTCATTGGAGAGAAAACCGAACCCCGTAGCAATGGACTGCCTTTCCAGGTTGCTCAACGTGTTGGAAACCAGGTACCATGCCAAAAAAGTGAAAAAACAGACCGCTCCTATCTGGTACAGAATAGAGCGCTTGTCCGGGTCATACCAGAATGAAATATGGTCGGTATTGGTATTAACGTCAGTCATTATCCGTTTTCATGTACTTGAATGGTTGAGCGGCGTGCGGTGCATGGGTCTGCACCGCACGCCGGCTGTTCTTTATAGCGGTTCTTTTACTTGAATGGTGGAGAATACATCAGGCCGCCTTTTGTCCAGAGTTGGTTAAGTCCTCTTTCAAGACCGAGCTGTGTATTGACACCTACGTTTCTTTCAAAAATTTCGCCGTAGTTACCAACCTTCTTGATAATGTTGTAGGCGAACTTTTCATCCAGACCCAGGGCTGCTCCATTACCTTCGGTAACCCCGAGAAATCTTTTGATGACTGGATTTTCACTCTTGAGCATCTCGTCGACATTTTCAGATGTGATGCCGAGTTCTTCAGCGTTTATCAGGGCATAAATAGTATAATTGACAATATCTTTCCACTGGTTGTCTCCATGTCTTACAGCAGGGGCCAGCGGCTCCTTGGAGATGACCTCGGGAAGGATAATGTAATCATCCGGATTCGGGGCTACGGCACGCGTTCCTGCAAGCTGGGAGGTATCTGATGTCAAAGTGTCACACCTGCCTGCGAAAAAGGCTTTGGCAAGTTCAGCCGTGTTTTCGATAACTACCGTTTTCATTTTCATGCCATTGGCCCTGAAAAAATCGGCAGCATTCAATTCTGTTGTGGTTCCCGGAAGAACACAGACCGTCGCACCATCGAGCTCGGTTGCACTTTTGATCCCAAGAGACTTGGGCACCAGGAATCCCTGGCCGTCATAGTAGTTGACCATGGCAAAATCAAGCCCCAGGGCTGTATCACGGCTCAAAGTCTGGGTAGCGTTCCTGAACAGGACATCGATCTCGCCGGACTGTAATGCGGTAAATCTTGTTTTCGCTGTCAGCGGGGTATATTTCAATTTGTCAGGATCACCGAAAACCGCTGCGGAAAGAGCCCTGGCGCAGTCCACGTCAATGCCTCTCCAGACACCTTTCTCATCCGCTTTTCCAAACCCGTACAGGTCTCCGTTGACCCCGGCCTGGATAAACCCCTTTGCCTGAACGTCCTGAAGTGTGCCGGCCATGGCAAACGAGGCCATACCGAGAATTGTGACACAAACAGTCAATACTTTTAGAACCTTCATAAGACACTCCCCTCCATAAAATTTTTAGTTAACACAATTTTCCAGTTAACCGGATCTTGAACAATTCTTTTTAGTGAACCATTCACCCCCTCAATTGCTTGTTCTTTTTAAACATTTTAACTATTAGCACATCACCCGCTTTTTTCAAGCTGTTTCTTTGCACAGGATGTATTTTTTATTCAAAGCCCGGGTAAAAGAAATGTAAATTCCGTTTTACGCTGTTGAAAAATATTAAAACCTGCGTATCTTGATGATTATGTTGAACTGTACAAAAATTTTCCGGGAGCCGGTCAATACCATAACCCATATGGCAGGCGCGCTTTTCTCCATTGCCGCCCTTACCCTTATGGTCGTTTCCGCAGCGGTAAACGCCGGCACATGGCATGTAGTATCCTTTGCCATCTTCGGTACTACCTTGATACTCATGTATACGTCAAGCACCCTGTACCATGCCCTTCGTATCTCCCCGAAAGGACTTCGCATCCTGCGCCAGGTCGACCATGTCATGATCTTTCTGCTCATCGCCGGGTCCTATACCCCCATATGCCTGATACCGCTGAGAGGTCCCTGGGGCTGGTCCATTTTCGGGACTGTCTGGGGAATTGCCGGCATCGGGATATTTCTCAAAGTCTTTGCCATGAATGTTCCCAGGTGGATATCCACACTGATTTACCTGATCATGGGTTGGCTTTGTGTTGCAGCCATCTATCCTCTGTTTGTGGCGCTTGATTCCGAGTCCCTTTTCTGGCTGGCCCTGGGCGGACTTTCATACAGCACAGGAGCCATTGTATATGCCGTCAAAAAGCCGGATCCCTTCCCCGGTATTTTCGGGTTCCATGAACTGTGGCACCTGTTTGTGCTTTTCGGCAGTTTCTGTCATTTCTGGCTGGTTTTCAATTATCTGGTGTACATGTAAAAATTCGATTCGCTTCCATGACGGCAATCTGATATGCTGCCCCGCATATTGCCCAATGATACAAAGCCAGATACAAGACCAGGAAGATAAAATGCATATACTTGATATTGAAAAAATAACCGACTGCCGGCATCTGAACCTTTTTTCCATCACCTACCTGGATCGCATGGCAAACCGGAAGAAATGGACCTGCGCCTCGCGGTCGTCGACCATGGATATCAGCGGCGCCACAAGGCAGGCCGATGCCGTAGTGGTCGTGCCCTACCATGTCAAAGAAGAAAAACTGGTTCTGATAAAAGAGTTCAGGGTTCCCCTCAACGGGTACCAGATAGGTTTTCCCGCAGGCCTCCTTGACAAGGGAGAAACAGTCGAACAGGCAGGAACAAGGGAACTGCACGAGGAAACAGGCTTAAAGGTTATCCGGGTTAAAAACCAGAGCCCTGCGGTATATTCATCTTCCGGAATGACCGATGAAGCTGTCAGCCTGCTTTATGTGGACTGCGAGGGCACGCCTGACATTCGGCACAACGAAGCGTCCGAAGACATAGAGGTCTTCATGATTTCTCGCAATCAAGCATCGGACCTTCTGAAAAAGGCCACCGTGCCCTTTGATGTAAAGTCCTGGATTGTAGTCAATCACTTTGCAGTGTCAGGGATGCTGTAAATGTTTGCCAATTTTTTATATTTCCTGGTTGCACTGATTGTCTATTCCACGTCAAAAGTGTTTCTTGACGGCCAGGTGCCTGCTGATCATGCTGTACTCCAGGCATCTTTCATAACCATTGGATTTGCCTTTCTTTGCCGCATGGCCTTCAGCCGCCTGGCACAGAAAGCCGCCCTGATGGATGACGTCACCACGGATCACCTCCTGCAGAAAATGATCAGCCGGTTTACCCTGCTGGCCCTGTTTATTTTCACTATTGATCTTTATATTTTCAAGCTGCCGCTGCTGTTTGAATCCTTTGACTTTTTTGACCTGTTTCCAACCATGGAAGCCCTTATTTTCCTGTCTTTTTTCATCTGTCACCTGGTCATGGTCTGGGCGTCGGCCTTCCGGGTTCAGGCACGAATAGCACCAGGCCAGACTACCCAAAAAGATTTTATCCGCACCCACCTGATGTTTTCCCTGCCGGCACTTTTGCCCTGGTTCATCATTTCCATAGTGGCAGACATGATCCAGTTTCTGCCATGGGAACCGGTGACCGCTTTTTTATCAAGCCCGTCGGGAGAACTTGTCTATATTCTGGTACTGCTGGTCCCGATTGCCATTTTAGCCCCGGTGTTCATCGCCAGGATCTGGAACTGCCGGCCGCTTGCCCCGGGCCCTGAAAGAAGCAGCATTGAACAGGTCTGCAGCAAAGCCGGAATGCGCTATACCGATATCCTGAAATGGGACCTTTTCGGCGGCTCCATGATCACCGCCGGCATCATGGGACTTATCGCAAGGTTCAGGTATATCCTGGTTACACCTGCCCTGCTGTCCTTTCTGAACCTCAAGGAAATTGAAGCGGTCATTCTCCATGAAACAGGACATGTCCAGAAAAAACACATGCTGTTTTACCTGCTCTTTTTTGTTGGATTCATGCTGTTAGTTTACTTTACGATTGATCCCTTAATACTGCTTTTGTATGTCGCACAGCCACTGTTCACCCTGGCGCAGTTTTTGGGCCTGGACAGGAAAACAGCCGCTCCTGTCTATTTCTGCATCACCCTTATCGGTTTTTTCATTCTGTATTTCAGGTTTGTTTTCGGATATTTCATGAGAAATTTCGAGCGGCAGGCCGATATTCATATTTTTTCATACATTCCCGATGCACACCCGCTTATAACAACCTTCCACAAGATTGTGGCAGTCAGCAGGCAGTCGCCGGACAAACCAAACTGGCATCATTTCGGCATCTCACAGAGGATCGAATTTCTGAAAAAATGCCAGCAGAACCCTTCACTGATAAACCGTCACAACCGTAAGATAAAAAAAATGCTGGCCGGATTCCTGGTTTCGATGATCCTTTTGTGCACCATGGGCTATATGGTGGGGTACGGGAAAGCAAAGGCCCCTTTCGAAGCCTGGATCACCCGGCATCTCATTCAGCAGGAACTCGCCTTGAACCCCGACAATGCAGAGCTTTACGTATTTATTGCAGATTACTATTACGGGCTGGAAAAATACCGGCAGGCCAAAGATGCTTATGAAAATGTGCTGGAGCTGGACCCGGATAATGTGCATGCACTGAATAACCTGGCCTGGCTGTTGTGCACCTGCCCTGATACATCACTGCTGGATCCTGAAAAAGCCGTGAAACTTGCAGGGAAAGCGGCTGGAATCGATCCTTCGCCCCATATACTGGATACCCATGCAGAGGCCTGTTTTGCCTTCAATGATCTTAAGTGTGCGGTAGAAATATCAAAAAGGGCGCTGGAAAAGGCAGGCAGCAGAAAAAAGTATTACCAGGAGCAGTTCGAACGTTTCAAGAGTTCATACGATAAGTCACACAATTAAAATCCTACGGGCAGAAAAGTCATTCCCGCCCAGTGCACGACCTCTTTTATCATGCGGTTTGTCCTTCCGGCAACAATGACAGCCATGGTATCCTGAAGCGAAATCAACTGGCCGAAAATTCTTTCAAAACTCAAATTCGGGACAGGGCCCTGTGCGCTGTCAGTCAACAGCAGAGGAGTATCGTCGTCATCCGCCAGGCGGGTTTTCAGACGCCAGACCAGGATTTCAATGTTGCGGGCACTGTTGTACAGATGCTGCTGATCCAGAGAATCGAATATATAAAACTGGCACTTGTCATTGTAGGAAGACAGGATCATTGTATACATCCCGTACATTACGGCAAATACCCGATCACCCTCGAATGCCGGTTCCAGTCCAAGCAGGATGGCATCCGTTCCGGTTTTATAATCGATTTCAGGCCAGGCCTGCAGGGGCGGACATTCGAGAATCATTTCCAGGCGGGACTCAACGGTATGCCCGGGCTGCTTTTTGAGCTGAACAGGATTGCGCTTGTAAAGCTTACGAGTCAGTGACTCCACCAGGCCGGTCACCCTGTCCAGGTGAATCTCGGAAATCTCGTCCACATCGGTCTTGGCAATACTTGTCACGTCAAAGGTGCTGTTGGATGCACACCCGGTCAGCATGACCAGTATCCACAATCCGACAAGACAGGTTATCCTGGCTGGCAAAATTAAATGCCGGTATTCAGTCGGTTTTCTTGCAGCATTCCTGTGCACAGGATTTTTGGCAGTCAAAAGGGGCCAAACCGGTTGACAGCTTCTCGACACTGCCGGTTTTATATTCCCTGAGTCCTTTGTGCATGGTCTTGACAGCAAGCTGTATACAGTGGTGTTTTTTTTCAGGAATACTCCCCAGGGCCTTGAATACATCCCCGTCATCTATTTTCAATGCCTCGTCGACCGTCAGTCCCCTTACCAGGTCCACCATTGCCATGGCTGAAGAAATGGCTCCGGCGCAACCGAGAATCTCGTAGCGGGTATCCTTGATGACCCCGTTTTCCATCTTTAAATAGACCTTCATGGTATCACCGCAGGATCCGATATTCTCTGATACATGGTCCGCATTTTCCAGCGACCCCATATACGGTTTCTGAAGATAATATTGAATGGCCCGGTCGCCGTACCCGGACTCCGAAAGCATTTTGTGTTCAGAATTCAAAGCGAACGTATCTGTCTCCACTGTATGTTGTCCTTATAAAAACCCTTTAAAATAAAAAGAAAAATTACCCGGCCGTCCATTACAGGCCGCCTTTTAAAATAATGAAAAAATAACTCTTGTCAAGAAAAAATCAGGCATGGGTCCCATTCCATATCAAAACTACCTGTTGTTGATGGCCAGCTTTATACCGAAAGCGATCAGGGCCGCCCCGGCCAGGCGGACAGCCGTGCTGCGGGCAAAACGCCACCCTGAAAGGCGGCGGGCAGCTGCATTGCCGGCAACTACCAGGAAAAACTGGTACATCAGGCTGATCAATGTCACGTGTGCCATAAGTACAAGTAACGTCAACGTAGAGGCGCCCTCACTGAGAAACAAGGGGAAAAAGGCCATGAAAAACATGACCACCTTGGGATTTGTTAGGCTGACAGCCAGAGACTGTCGAAAATAGACAAATCCGGTCTGTCCTGGATTATCGGAATCGGACCTGGCTGAAGTGGCGGAACGTATAAGTTTCAGGCCGAACCAGCACAGGTAGGCTGCCCCAGCCCATTGCGCATATGACAGCACTCCCGGGTAGGCTTCAAGAACGGCGGCCAGCCCGAGTACTGCAGCAAGCATGTATATAAAGTCACCGCACAATGTACCGAAAACCGCTTTCATGCCCGCGCCAATACCTTTTTTAGCCGTGGCGTTCAGGATACTTACCGTTCCTGCACCGGGGATCATCTGAAAGACAAGGACCGCCAGGATAAAACTGCCATAATTCTGGATATCGACCATTGTTATACTCCTGATAAATCTTTATCAACCGGGATTGTAAATATACCGCCTCATTTTGTGTCAAGTGCCACGGCTCCGTCCCAGTCTCTCTCATGAAAAGCCTGGAGTCAAACAGTTTTATATTTTTTACAAAGCGACATCATATCAGTTTGTCTCTGGCCATGCCGCATTGACAGTTATGACCAGGGGCATTTTATTGTTGGTTTCGATGGATTCATTGTTGGTGTTGGTTGTATCGACTATAATCGTACAATTCTTGGTGCCCGGATTTGTCCATCTGTGGGTGGTTATTGGAATTCCGACCCGCTGCCTGGGGTTTATCGGCGGAATATCGTAAACAGTCGGAAACAATTCATCCCCTCCTATGGAAAATTTGGCTGCCTTTGAAAAACAACCTGCATTGTTATATACCCAGACTGTCATCTTCAATTTTTCGTTTACACTTGTGCTGGCCGATATATTCGCCGGTTTCGCTTTTGTATAATCATAAAGAGCCAGCTCGGGTTTGCATTGAATGTCAAAATGAACTGTTTTTTCATTGTTCTGCCTGTCACTCTCCTGTATTTTGCCCTGCGGGTCAATTTCCACTTTTGCCCCTGCCCTGTTACCGAACGTGATAAATGTGGTACTGGTTTTCAATGTGTGTGTCTGATTAGGGAAAAGCGGGGGAACAGGGTGAGAGGGAACGTAAAAAAGGCCGCCTGCACCGCCGCCCTGCGTATCCCAGAAAGTGAACTTTGTATCGGCCCGGGGTGTCTTGGTCCGTCCGTTGTTTCTGATTACGGCGGCAAACTCGACATTCTGGCCCGAAACAGGATGCTGCGGGGTCAAAGCCAGGGAAACAACCTCGAGATCGGTATTGATCACAGGTGTTACGATCGGCTGCTGAACAGGCTGAACTGAGGGTGTCTGCACCTGTATCCTGGACCGGACTGTGAAAATCAGCTGGGTTGTATTGTTGGCTTCGCTGGATTCCATAACCTGGTTAGAAGCATCGGCCTTGAACACCAGCCTGTATTTACCAGGCGCCCATATTTGAGAAGGAGTTGCAGATGGCCACGCAAATGTCATGGCCTGGCCTGAACCAAGTGACTGTACATTGATGGAACCATTCAAAGCTGTCGGACAGGCCGTGCCGGTCATGGGGCTGCACTCAATTTTCAGCAGGCTGGCCCCGGCGCTGCTGTTACCGGTGTTCTTGACTGTGATATTCAGGATGGACGATGTACCGACTACATCCCCGGCTTTTGGATTAGACGACCATGCAGGCGTTTGCACAACCAGGTCCGGTTTTATTGTGGCAGGATCGATCGTCCGGGAAACTGACGGATTCCTGGTTACATCGGTCCGGCTGCTTTGAGCCGAATATGCAACAGACAGGTTCAGGAAGAAAACAACCAGTACTGAACCGGCAACCAAAAAACGTGACAAATGAAATGGATTTTCAGATTTCATGCTGCACTCTCCATTAAAAGAAATTAATGTCATACTGCCTTAATGACACTTTGGTTGCACACGATGCCCTTCAGGTTCATTTCCGGGCAGGATGCAGTTTGAGTATCGATACCGCGCCCTGTTCAATTTCAGATGCATTCACCAGCTGAGGCCGGTAGCCGCCGGACATATACAAGGGTGCCTGGTCATCAAAATGGGGATCGAAAAAACAGCCGCTTTGACCTGTGGGGTTGATTCCAAGTGAATGGTCCATATCGGCCAGGTCAAATATCCTTCTCGTGGAAGGTCCAATATTGACCTTGAACGGGGGAGCAGAAATTTTAAATCCCTGGAAGTTCGGAACTTCCCTGGCTCCGGCACTTTTAAACGGACCAGTATTGAAAAGCCTGTCCAGCGGCTTTTTCATTCCCAGGGCATGAACGAACTCAAGGGTATGAAATTCATCCCACCGCCATGCTTCAGGATCGCTGCCGCCAATGGTTTCAAGATCTTCAAGAGCTTGAATCCATGCTGCAGCCAGGATATCTTTCATGGATTCTGTTTCAGGCGTGGTAATGTCATCCCACCATGGTGACATGTCGAGTTCCAGAAGATGCAGAACAGCCCTGTCAGGAAGGCGTGAGCCGATAAAGGCCTTGAAAAAATCTCTTCCCAGTTCATCCAGAAAAATCCTTTGAATCAAACGATGGTGAAATGCATGAAAAATGGATGCCCCCCTTGATTCTGTTCCGTGAAAGCCATCCCAGTTTTTGTAAATGTGAAAAGCATTTTCTGACATCGAGCTGTCAAAAATACCAGAAGCATTTAAAAGCACTGCAACCTGTCTGTTCTTAATTTTTTCAAAAAACCAGGATTTTGAATCCAGTTGAATGGATTTCATGTCATCGATTGTCCAGCCTGTCTCTTTTTGGTCCAGCAGGGTCTGGATTCGAAGGGCGCGGTTCGCAATGTTGTAATACCCGGGAACGATCCCGTTGCCGTAATCCGGGGGCTGGTGATTGGCCGAGACAATAATACCTGATGCCGGGTTGACACAATGCGGGTTGGATGAGAAAGGCCATGTTCCGGTGTAATCATTTCCCGGATCCGATCCATCCAGGATAAAATTCGAATCAACTTGATCCGGCCTTACAGGCAGTTTTGCCACGGACCACCACCCGATATTGCCGCTGACGTCGGCAAGCACGAAATTCAGACCGGGTGAATGTATCTTTTCCAGCGCTTCAGGAGCTGTTAAAACCGTGTCCATACGGGACAGTTCATAAATCCCGTTGACAAAATCATTTGAAAAATCGTGAAAAGCCCAGGAGACAGCCACGGGTTCCGTCGTACTGCCTAAAGTGTCAAGAATATCGTTGATAATGGGTCCATGGCGGGATATCCTTATTTTCAAGCTGACGTCATCTGCTCCTTTGACTTTTATAGTTTCATGTTCGACAGCAAGGTCGGTCCATTGCGTACCGGACCAGACCTGGTCGGGATTTTCAGGGTTGACCCGCTCCATGAACATGTCCAGATCATCGTTTTGAAACATGGTCAGGGTCCAGGCGATTTTTTTGCTGAATCCCATCAAAGCCATGGGAACACCGGACAGAAAATGCCCGTAGAAGTCAGTGTCAGGAGTTCTGATATGAGCCTCGTACCACACAGACGGACAGGAATGTTCAATATGGGGGTCTCCTGCCAGGATGGGCAGTTTCGAAACGGTTTTTTCTCCACTCAGGGCCCATGCGTTACTCCCCTCGAAAAATCCTACCGGAGAATGAATGTTATGGATATCTGCAGCCAGGCCTGCCAGCCTTGAAAGAGAATCCATGGTACCGGAACTCATTTCCAGGGGCGGGGCACCGGTCGTTGAATAATCGAGGTCCTCCAGGTATCCGGACCCAAGCACATCCCTGACATAGGTGAGCAGCGGGTCAGTCTTGAATCCCGCGGCAAAGCTGTAAGCCATGTAACCTGACACGCTAATGATATCTGCCAGGGTAAAATCGGTTTTCTCCAGTCCCAACAGGTCAAATTCAACAGGGGAGGGCCGGGTGTGTATGTAATGATTCACACCGTCAATATAGGCCTGGCAGAGCCTGAAGGCAGGCGTGGTGATATCTGTTTTTTCGATATATTCTTCACCGAACTGCTTGAGCCGGAGAGTCCTGAAAAAAGAATCCGTCGATACAAGGGAAGACCCGAAAACTTCTGAAAGCTGCCCCTTGGCCAGGCGGCGAAGCAATTCCATGTGGAAAAGCCTCTCCTGTGCGTGGACATATCCCAATGCATACCAGGCATCTGCCCCGGTCATCGCCTCTATATGCGGAACCGCCCATTCATCGAACCTGACCGTGACAGGACTTTTAAGGCCTGGCAGTGAAAGGGTCCCGGATCTTACAGGTTTTCTGGAATCAAGGTAATAATAACCTGTCCCGATTCCCGCTACTGCCAGGATAATTATCACGGCGACAATCCATTTCAGCATTTTTTTCATTTAATACAAAGCTCCATTTATCGTGGTGGTGTTTTCGATAAAAAATCGTATATATCAATAAACCGGCGCAAAAACCGTTCCGAAACATTGAGTATTT
>CAYNHL010000012.1:0-45042 GCA_964397015.1 uncultured Desulfobacterales bacterium
TGGCTGGGTGACTAGGATTCGAACCTAGATTGACGGAGTCAGAGTCCGTAGTCCTGCCGTTGGACGATCACCCAAGCAGGTCATAATGATGCCTGATATACATCAGGAAGTTGATTTAGTCAACCCAAAAATTGGCCGGGATGGTTGATAACAATGGCAGATGTGATAAAAACATCGATAAGGGCCTGCGGATACCTGTTAAATAATAAGGGAGGAGCATGGAAAGGGCGGATATGGATAAAATGACCGGAAAGTTACTACAGTATTGCCGTACCCTCGAAAACATTCTGGGTCAGGGGGGGGTGACGGGCGTGGCTTTTTCAGGCGGCGTGGATTCCACCTTCCTGGCAATGGCCGCGGCCAGGGCTTGCCCGGGAAAAGTGATCGCCTTTACCGCGCAATCCGCATTTCAGAATGAAAGGGATTCAGCGTTTGCGTTTCATATGGCCGGGAAACTCGAGGTCCGCCATGAGGTTGTCCTTGTGGACGTGCTTTCGGCTGCCGCTATTTTACAAAATTGTTCCCGGCGCTGCTATTACTGCAAGTACCAAATTTTTTCAGCCATCAAGGCGACAGGAGACAGGCTTGGAGTGTCACGCTATGTTCACGGAGTCACCCTGGATGATATGGCAGACACCCGGCCGGGTATGGCTGCGGCAGAGGAGCTGGGATTTCAGGCTCCCCTTGTAGAGGCCGGGTTTACAAAATCCATGGTGCGTTCTGCGGCAAGAAGCATGGGACTTGAAAACTGGGATAGACCATCCCAGTCCTGCCTGGCCACGCGAATTCCAACCGGCACCGCCATCAGGAAAGAGGATCTGGTAAGGGTGGCGTGTGCGGAAAATTATCTGGCTGACCTGGGATTGAAAACTGTTAGGGTGAGGTGCCACGGCCGGCTGGCCAGGATTGAAACAATGCCCGAAGACATGGAGAAGGTCCTGGCACAGGCCGGCACGATATCAGAACACCTTAAAACACAAGGTTTTGAACATGTGACCCTGGATTTGTCAGGCCGTGGTCATGATTTCAAGGGCGTTGAAAAAATAATTGATTTCAAAGGCGGCGGTTTCGGGAGCGTCTGATCCGTGAACCACGTTTTTTTCAATGTCAGTGGCAAAGTCCCTGCGGATTGTACCGGCTTCTGCATCCTTGAAATTGGTGGCGCCCATGATTTTGCGGTTTCTGGCGATCACGTCGTCTCCTTCAAGAACCATGACTACAATGGGGCCGGATGTCATGAAATCGGTCAGGCTGTCAAAAAAAGGACGATCCTTGTGAACCGCGTAAAAACCCTGGGCCTGGGCTTTTGACAGTTTGATCATTTTCATGGCAACCACCTTTATATCATCGGATTCAAATCGTTTGACCACTTCTCCGATAAGGTTTTTACCAACCCCGTCCGGCTTTATAATTGATAGTGTTCTTTCCACAACTGTTATCCTTTCCATATAGTGTTTAAAATGAGGGTTGCAAAATATCACAGCATTGTATTATAAGTCAATGTTTAACCACCTTGACACAGACCCGGGCGGCACAACAGAAAACAGCAACCATTGACAGGCATCGAGAATGGAAATTTTCAAGCTGGCCATAACCGGTTCGGCAGGATCAGGAAAGAGCCTGGTATGCCTGAGGCTGTTTCATCTGGGATGGCCGGTGTTTGACTGTGACAGGATCGCCCGGCAGGTGGTGGCTCCTGGCCGGCCGGCATATTATGAGATGGTCGGGCTTTTCGGTCCCGACTGTGTAATGACCTCAGGGGAACTGGACCGGGCAAAGATGCGCCATATAATTGTCAACTCCGATACCATGAGACAAAGGATGGAAGCCATTATTCATCCTGCAATCCTTGAATCGCTTTTCGAAAAAATGGAGATCACGGCGGCCAGCGGCCAGAAAAAGGTGGCCGTGGAGGTTCCACTGTTGTTTGAACTCGGCCTTGATTCGCAGTTTGACTGCTGCGTTACCGTTGCTGCAACACATGATGCGATGACCCAGCGGATTGTGGCTCGTGACAGGGTGCCTGAGCAGTCGGCCCGCAAAATGCTTGCCCTGCAGATGGATATTGAAGAAAAAATCAGCCGGTCGGACCATGTAATTTGGAACAATGCTGACATGGATCAGCTCATGCGTTCCGTCGACGAACTGGATAAACTCCTGGGAAAAGAAATCTTGACAAACGGGCTGGAATAAATTATAGGTCTAAATGAACCGTTAAACTTCTAACACCTGTTGAACATTTTCCATGCCGATAACTGCCAGTTAGACAATCAAACTTTCAAATTTAAGGTATTCTGCAAAAAAACCGTATTTTATCTTTCTTAAAAAAACTAACGAACAATTTATTAAACTGTGGGAGTGTGAATGAATCTCGTAGAATTGAAAAAAATGAAGATCAGCGAACTCAGTAAGCTTGCAAAGGACTATAATATCAACGGAATCGGGGGGCTGAAAAAACAGGAGCTGATTTTTGCACTCCTCCAGGCAAATATAGAGGAAAGCGGGCAGATTTACGGTGAAGGCACACTTGAAATTCTTCCGGACGGGTTCGGGTTCCTGCGGGCTCCCGGGTACAATTACCTGCCGGGACCGGATGACATTTACGTTTCTCCGTCACAGATAAGGCGGTTCAATCTCAGGACAGGAGATACGATTTCCGGCCAGGTCCGTCAGCCCAAGGATTCAGAGCGGTATTTCGCTCTTTTGAAAGTAGAGGCGGTCAATTTTGAAAACCCGGAAATGGCGGCTGAAACTATCCTGTTCGATAATCTTACGCCGCTTTACCCTGAACGCAAGATGAATCTTGAAAACCTGTCGGACAATTATTCCATGAGGATAATCGATCTCATGTCGCCAATAGGCTTTGGACAGCGCGGTTTGATCGTGTCCCCGCCCAAGGCCGGTAAGACCATGCTGCTTCAGAATATTGCCAACAGTATGGTCATGGCCCATAAAGATATCGTTCCCATGATACTGCTCATTGACGAGAGACCTGAAGAGGTGACAGACATGGAGCGTTCCGTGGATGCAGAAGTGGTAAGTTCCACTTTTGACGAACCGTCGGAACGCCATGTCCAGGTGGCGGAAATGGTGATCGAGAAGGCCAAGCGAATTGTCGAGCAGGGACATGATGTCGTGATTCTCCTGGACAGCATTACAAGACTGGCAAGGGCCTACAATGCTGTCATGCCGCCTTCCGGAAAAATTCTGTCCGGCGGTGTGGACTCCAATGCCCTGGACCGTCCCAAGAGATTTTTTGGTGCCGCCCGTAATATTGAAGAAGGGGGCAGCCTGACTATTATCGCTACGGCACTTGTTGATACCGGCAGCCGGATGGACGAAGTCATTTTTGAAGAATTCAAGGGCACCGGCAACATGGAGCTGATCCTGGACCGCAAGCTGGCGGACAAGCGCGTGTACCCGGCCATTGATATAAACCGTTCCGGCACCCGTAAAGAGGAACTGCTGCTGGATCCAATGATTCTCAACCGGGTCTGGATACTCAGGAAACTGCTGTCGAGCTTGAATTCTGTGGACAGCATGCAGTTTTTACTTGAAAAAATGGAAGGAACAAAGGATAATAAAGAGTTTCTTGAATTGATGAATTCATAGAAGACTTATGATATATTAATCTGTGGTTAAGGAGTTAAAAGAATAATGAAAAAAGGAATTCACCCGGAGTTGAAGGACGTGACAATATCCTGCGCATGCGGCAATACCATCGATGTAAGTTCCACCAAGGATAATATCAGGGTGGAAATCTGTTCAAAATGCCACCCGTTTTTTACCGGCAAGCAAAAACTGGTTGACTCGGCCGGAAGAATTGACAGGTTCAAGAAAAAATATGCCGGGTTTGATGCATCCAAGCTGGTATAATTTGATTTACGACAGTATTTTTCAGTTTCAGGGAACCTTTTTTCTCAAGGCTCCCTTTTGAGTTTGGATATGAAAGATAAACTTGGCGGGATTGAAGACCGGTATATCAAACTTGAACATCTGTTAAGCGATCCCGAGGTCCTGAAAGACCAGAAAAAATACCAGGAATACCTCAAGGAACACGGCGAACTCCATAAAATTGTGCCGTTGTACCGGGAGTACAGGGAGGTCCTTACTCAGCGGGACCAGGCCAAAGAGCTGCTCAAGGATGAAGATGAGGATATGCGTGCCATGGCCAGGGAGGAAACCGCCCTGCTGGACACAAGGATAAAAGAGCTTGAAAAACAGCTCCAGTTCATGCTCATGCCTAAAGATCCCAGGGATGAAAAAAATGTCATCATCGAGATCCGGGCCGGAACCGGCGGAGAAGAGGCCAGCCTTTTTGCCGGAGATCTTTTCCGGATGTACAGCCGGTATGCGGAACATAAGAAATGGGACATCGAAATTATTGAGGAAAATTATTCCGGCACCGGCGGCTTCAAGGAAGTGGTATTTCTGATCAAGGGCCGCGGAGCATTTTCAAATTTCAAATATGAAAGCGGCATTCACAGGGTCCAGCGGGTTCCGGAAACCGAAGCCCAGGGTAGGGTGCATACATCGGCAGTGACCGTGGCAGTCCTGCCGGAAGCGCAGGATGTGGACATCGATATCAATCCTGCGGATTTGAAAGTCGATGTGTTCCGGTCTTCCGGTCCCGGCGGACAGTCAGTGAACACAACGGATTCAGCAGTCAGGGTTACCCATGTTCCCACTGGAGTTACAGCCACCTGCCAGGATGAAAAATCCCAGCATAAAAACAAGCTCAAAGCCATGAATGTTCTAAAGGCCCGCCTGTATGACGCCAAAGTAAGGGAAGAAGAGGAAAAGCGGGCAGCTGACCGCAAGGACCAGGTCGGCAGCGGAGACCGCAGCGGCCGTATCAGGACCTACAATTATCCCCAGGGCCGTATGACCGATCACCGGATAGGCCTGACATTGTATAAGCTCGACAGTATCATGGCAGGCGATATCCAGGCCATAGTCGATGAACTGAAAACTTACAATCAGGCACGGGCGTTACAGGAAATTGACTGATTGGACTGTTTTTTCCATTCTCTCCTGGACCACGTCCTATTTTACCAGCCACCGGATTGAAAGTCCCCGGCTGACCGCTGAACTGCTGCTGGCCCACAGCCTTGGACTTCAGCGGCTGGATCTGTATCTTCAGTATGACAAACCCATGCAGGCGCATGAACTGACCGCATTCAAGGCCTTGATCCACCGGCGGATCAAACGGGAGCCAGTAGCCTATATCGTTGGTGAGAAGGGGTTTTACGAGACAGATTTCCAGGTGGGACCCGGTGTGCTCATCCCCCGGCCTGACACTGAAACACTGCTTGAACAGGCTATTCATGTCATAGACCAAAATCAGGAGCAAGACAGGAAACGTTTGAATGTCCTGGAGCTTGGAGTCGGTTCCGGCGCCGTTATTGTCTCACTTGCCTCGATTCGGCCCAGCCACAGGTATGTGGGCATGGATATCTCCATGGCGGCAATTGAAACCGCCCGGCGCAATGCCGCTGAGAATAGCCTGACAAATATACTGTTTTTCAAAGGATCCTGGATCGGGGCCATCCGGCCAGTCCCTCTGTTTGATATCATAGTGTCCAATCCCCCTTATATTCCTTCCGGCCAGATAAAGGACCTCGATCCCGAGATCAGGGATCATGAGCCCCTTGCCGCTCTGGATGGCGGGCCAGACGGAGGGGACTGCTTCAGGCGGATTCTATCCTCGGCCTGTCAATGCATGACACCGGGCGGGGTGTTGCTGATGGAAATGGGGTGGGACCAGAAAGAGCTTTTGACATCACTTTCAAAGCAAATCCCTGGGTATGGACCACCCGGTTTTGTCAAGGATCTTGCCCGTCATGACAGGGTCGTGATTTTTAAAAAAAATAATAATTGATAAAATTGCTTGTTTTTGATATATAAAGCAGGATTTTTTGTGTCAATAAAACGCACACCTGTGGACCGGGAACCGGTTGCTTGAAAAAGTTAGATTTTTCGGGATGATACAGGTGGTGGAATTAAACCATTAATTGGAATCTGGAGTAAAAATGGCTTACATCACAATCAGGGAATTACTGGAAGCAGGTGTCCACTTCGGACATCAGACCAAACGCTGGAACCCGAAAATGAAAAAATATATTTTCGGAGCACGGAACGGTATTTACATCATTGATCTTCAACAGACAGTAAAACTGTTCAAAACCGCCCATGATTTCATTGCCAGTGTGGCGGAACAGGGAAAGGACATCCTGTTCGTAGGAACTAAAAAACAGGCCAGCGAGGCCATCTATGAAGAAGCCAACCGGGCGGAAACCTACTATGTTCAAAACCGCTGGCTGGGGGGAATGCTGACGAACTTTCAAACCATTAAAAACAATATTTCACGGTATCATTTTTTAAATTCCATTGAAAATGACGGTACCATTGAAAGCTACCCCAAGAAAGAAAAGGCAAAAATGCTCAAGGACAGGGCAAAGCTCGAGTTCGATATCGGCGGCATCAGCAACATGAAAAAAATGCCCGGGGCTCTCTTTATTATTGATCCCAAAAACGAGGCCATTGCCGTCAAGGAGGCCCGCAGGCTCAAAATTCCAATTGTGGCAGTGGTCGATACCAACTGTGACCCGGATGACATCGATTATGTCATTCCGGGAAATGATGACGCCATAAGGTCCATCCGCCTGTTTACCTCCAGGATCGCAGATGCCTTTATCGAAGGCCGCCAGCGTTATGAAGAAAAACAGCAGGCCGGTACTGACAAGGAAATGATTGAAGACGGTGATTCAAAAGAGACGGGTCATGGCGGAATTGAACGTGAGGTGATTTCTGACGGTACCGACGGACCGGTTGTTGAAAAAATCAAGAGAAAGACAGCAAGTGCTGAAGAAACAATCCAGGAGACTGAGGAAGTATAAGGAGCACATAACATGACAGAAGTAACAGCAGCAATGGTGAAAGAGCTAAGAGACAAGACCGGCTCCGGTATTATGGACTGCAAAAAGGTTCTGGCCGAAGCCGGAGGGAATGTGGACAAAGCCATCGAACTGCTCAGGAAAAAAGGCATGGCCAGGGCGGAGAAGCGGTCCGGCCGGGCAACCTCGGAAGGGATTATTTATTCCTATATTCATACCGGCGCCAAGCTCGGGGTCCTGCTGGAGGTTAACTGTGAATCTGATTTTGTCGCTAAAACAGACGATTTCCAGGAATTTGCAAAAAACATTGCCATGCACATAGCGGCTGCCAACCCCTCCGGACTCAGCCCGGAGGATATCCCGGCAGAAGAGATTGAAAAGGAACGGGAAATTTACAGGGCGCTTGCCATAAAAGAGGGTAAGCCGGAGAATATCCTTGACAAGATCGTGGAGGGGAAAGTCCAGAAATACTATAAGGATGTCTGCCTCATGAGCCAGCAGTATGTCAGGGATCCGCAAAAAACCATTGACGATGTACTAAAGGAAGCCATAGGGAAAATCGGGGAGAATATCCAGATCCGCCGTTTTGCCCGATTCCAGTTGGGAGAATAATATATTGAGCCAGCAGCCGGAGTTTTCAAGGGTATTGATCAAACTCAGCGGGGAAGCCCTGATGGGAAATCAGGGCTTTGGCATCATGCCGGAAATGATTTCATACGTTGCAAAAGAGATTAAAAAAGTTCATGATCTCGGTATTGAAATCACTGTCGTGGTGGGAGGTGGTAACATTTTCAGGGGTGTGGCCGGCAGTTCGGCAGGCATGGACCGCTCCTCGGCAGACAATATGGGAATGCTGGCCACGATCATCAACAGCCTGGCCCTCTGTGACGCCATGGAAAAATTTGATATTCCCACCCGTGTTCAGACGGCCATCGGCATGAACAAAATTGCAGAGCCGTTTATCCGCCGAAAGGCTATCCGTCACCTGGAAAAAGGCAGGGTGGTCATTTTTGCCGCCGGTACAGGTAATCCTTATTTCACGACAGATACGGCCGCGGTGCTCAGGGCCCATGAAATAAAGGCCGATATTCTGTTCAAGGCCACCAAGGTGGATGGTGTATATGACAAAGATCCGGTGGTCCATGATGATGCGGTCAGGTTTGAATCCCTGACCTATATGACGGTGATTGAAAAACAGCTTCACGTGATGGATATGACGGCAATATCCCTGGCCATGGAAAACAATCTGCCGCTGCAGATCTTCAACCTGCACAAAACAGACAATATCTACCAGGCTGTTATGGGGCATGATGTGGGAACACGGATTTACAATACATAATTTTTTCATCTTAATCATGGGTGCTTTATGATCAATGAAGTGTTGCAGGAAACCAGAGACAGGATGCAAAAATCCCTGAAGGCATTTGAAAAGGATTTGACTACCGTCAGGACCGGGAGGGCTTCCCAGGCACTGCTCGATGGTGTGAGGGTCGATTATTACGGTACGCTGACGCCCCTGAACCAGATGGCCTCCATTTCAATACCCGAAAGCCGCCTGATTACGGTCAAACCTTGGGATATCAGTGTTATCAATGATGTGGAAAAAGCCATTCTCAAAGCGAACCTTGGCCTGACCCCTTCCAATGACGGCAAATTGATCCGGATTTCCATTCCGCCCCTGACAGAGGACCGGAGAAAGGAAATTGCAAAATCAGTTGCTCAGACCTGCGAGGAATACCGGGTGGCCATGCGCAATATCCGGCGCGATTCCAATGAAAACCTCAAAGACCTGCAAAAGGAGGGTGACATTTCCGAAGATGACAGTTTCAAGGCCCAGAAACAGGTCCAGGAACTCACGGACCAGTTCATAAAAAAGATAGATGACATGTTCGCTGAAAAAGAAAAGGAAATTCTTGAAGTCTAACCTGCAACAGGCCGACGATATTACTTTTGACAAACTTCCCGGCCACGTTGCCGTTATCATGGATGGAAACGGCCGCTGGGCCAAAAAGCGGATGATGAACCGCGTCAACGGCCATGAAAAAGGTTCTGAAACGGTCCGTACCATTGTATCTGCCTGCCGTGAACTGGGCATCGGTGTACTGACCCTGTACGCATTTTCAACTGAAAACTGGGACCGGCCCAAAAGTGAAGTCAATGCCCTCATGGGCCTTTTGGAAAAATTCATCAAACAGGAACTGCCCACGCTTCTGGAAAAAGGCATCCGCCTGAATGTAATCGGCCAGACACATCGCCTTCCAAGCCAGGTGCAGGAGCAGATAAATATGTCTATAGACCGGACAGCCGGTAATTCAGCGATGGTTTTGAACCTGGCCTTAAGCTACGGGGCAAGAGAGGAAATCACCAACGCGGTCAGGCAAATTGCACAAAAAATTGAATCCGGTGAATTGAAAAGCAACTCCATTGACGCTGGTACCATCCAGGATCACCTTTACACCGGCCGTCTGCCGGATCCTGACCTTTTGATCAGGACCGGCGGGGAGTACCGGGTCAGCAACTTTTTATTGTGGCAGATCGCATACACGGAACTTTATATTTCCGATACCCTCTGGCCGGATTTTTCAAAAGAAGAATTTTTTCACATACTGAAAAATTACCAGGAACGGGACCGGCGGTTCGGCAGGGTATAATGCAGCAGATTAAACGATGGATCACGGCCGCCATACTTCTGCCAGTACTTCTCTTTATACTCGTCAAGGGCTCTGCTTCGGTCCTGGCCGGGCTGGTCGTACTGGTCAGCATTCTGGCAATGAATGAATACCTGACCATCGTTTCACAAAATGAAGCTCCCCGCATGTCTGCCATCCGCCTGCCTGTTCTGCTGGCCTCGGCGGCAGTTCCCCTGTCGGCTTTTTTCAATTTTTCCTGGCAGGTCATTCCGGTTATTTTTCTGCTTAACCTGATGATCCTGTCCCTTTTTATCCTGTCCCGGTTTTCCTCCACAGAAGGGATCATCGATATTGCAGCCAGGCAGTTTGCAGGACTTGTCTATATTTCGCTGCCGCTGGGTATGCTGGTATCGATCAGGTACATGGATCAAGGTATTTTCTGGATTACCTGGCTGCTGCTCATCGGGTTTGCCAATGATACAGGCGCCTATTACGTGGGATCCTATTTTGGAAAGCATCCCCTGGCGCCTGGTATAAGTCCCAAAAAAACTATCGAGGGATCTGCGGGCGGAGCGGCGGCCGCAGTTTTCATGGGTGTGACTGTCAGCTTTCTGGTATTCAGGGACATGCCGGCTGCAATGAGGCTCATACCGGTTGTCCTGGTAATGGCGGCGGCTGGCCAGGTGGGGGACCTGTTTGAGTCAGCATTGAAACGAGCCGGTGGTATCAAGGATTCCGGCAGCATTCTTCCCGGACACGGCGGTATGCTGGACCGGATCGACGGGCTTTTGTTCGTCATTCCCGTGATTTATGTCTACCTGGTCCTTGTAGCATGAAAAATTTGGGTGTCATGAAAAATCTGGCGATTCTGGGGTCAACAGGCTCCATAGGACAGCGGGCGCTGGATATTGCAGCCATGCACCCGGACCGGTTCAAGGTCAGGGTATTGACTGCTGCCGGCAACATCGAGCTTCTGGCCCGGCAGATTGCCGCTTTTCTTCCTAAAACAGTTGCCGTGATAGACGAAAACCGGGCGGATCAATTGAAAGCCTGCCTCAAGAACCAGTATATCCCGGAGATCATGTACGGAGAACAAGGGTACATGCTGGCGGCAGCCCATGAAGAGGTCGATACCGTTCTTCTGGCCATGGTCGGGGCAGCAGGTCTCATGCCGGCCCTGGCAGCCATCGAAGCGAAAAAATCAATTGCCCTTGCCAACAAGGAAACACTGGTGATGGCCGGGCAGCTTGTCATGGCCAGGGCAAGGGAGAATAATGTGCGTATTTTACCGGTGGACAGTGAGCATTCAGCTATTTTTCAATGTCTGCAGGGACACCGGGACATCGATGTGAAAACCATATTCCTGACAGCTTCCGGCGGACCTTTCAGGCAGACATCCTTTTCCGATTTCGATACCATCACTCCGGCCGGTGCCCTGGACCACCCCACCTGGAACATGGGAAGCAAGATCACCATCGACTCCGCAACCCTCATGAACAAGGGGCTCGAGATCATCGAGGCAGTTCATCTTTTTGGCATTGCCGAATCCCGGATACAGGTCGTCATTCATCCGGAGAGCATTGTCCATTCCATGGTGGGGTTCAGGGACGGAAGTATCATTGCACAGATGGGTGAACCCGACATGATGGGAGCCATTGCCTATGCCCTGTCCTGGCCAGAGCGCCTGGACATACAGATGCCGTTCCCGGATTTTTTTTCCCTCAAGTGCCTGACATTTGAAAAACCGGACACAGTCAAATTTCCCTCCCTCGAGTTTGCCTGTGAAGCCTGCCGGAAAAAGGGAACGCTTCCTGCTGTCATGAACGCTGCCAACGAGGAGGCAGTGGGCGCCTTCCTGGAACATAGGATCGGATTCAAGGATATTTTCAGAATTATTTCCCACTGCATGGAATACCATCACCTGATTGACAATCCTGATCTTTCGGGTATTATTGAGGCAGATCGATGGGCAAGGCAAACCGCAAATTTCCTTATTACATCATGAGGCATGTATGAGTCATCCAGTTGTTGCATTTTTGATAGTTCTCGGTATCCTGGTTTTTATCCATGAACTGGGTCATTTTCTGGCAGCCCGGCTCTGCGGGGTCGGCATCCAGGTTTTTTCCTTAGGGTTCGGGCCGAAACTGTTTAAAAAGCGTTTGGGAATGACCGAATACTGCATCTGTGCCGTTCCCCTGGGGGGGTATGTAAAAATGGTGGGAGACGAGCCGGATGCTGTTTTGACACCTGAAGAAAAAGAACTGTCATTCAACCATAAAAGTTTGTTCAAAAAAAGCCTGATTGTCGCCGCAGGACCAGCTTTTAATTTCTTTTTAGCCATTTTGATTTTTTATCTTCTGTTCCAGTTCTCCGGTATTTATTTTTCAAAGCCTGAAATAGGTGAAGTCATTGACCGGTCTCCGGCCAGCGAGGCAGGCCTCGAACCCGGTGATGTCATAATTGAAATGGACTCAAAGCCGGTTGAATCCTTTGAACAGGTATCCGACCTGATCCGGGACAGCCGGGGCCGTGACCTGAACGTCGTACTGGACAGGAACGGACAGCAGATTCATACAGTCATATCTCCCAGGCTCGGTACGGGAAAGGATGTATTCGGTCTTGATGAACAAAGGTACCTTATCGGGATTTCGACCACGGGCAAAACCATCCATAAATATCTGAATCCGATGCAGGCCATGGGTCATTCCCTGGAGAAAAATTATGAAATAGTCCAGCTGACCATTGTATCGATCAAAAAAATGATCGAGGGCACTGTTTCATCAGACAACCTGGGAGGCCCGATCCTGATTGCCCAGATGGCAGGTACCCAGGCCAAGGCTGGATTGAAGAATTTTGCGTTTTTTGTGGCCCTGCTCTCCATTAACCTGGGGATTATCAACCTGTTTCCCATTCCGGTGCTGGACGGAGGTCATCTTATGTTTTTCGGTATTGAAGCAGTCACGCGCAAACCGGTCAACGAAAGGGTACGAGAAGTACTGACCCAGATGGGTATGGCACTGATCATCATATTGATGGTGTTTGTGTTCTATAATGATATATTACGCTTGTTTAACAACGGTGGATGACATGATTTCCTGTATTGAAACTGCACTGAAGCCCGACTTGAAGGATGCCCAGGCCGCCGCCCTGATCTTCAAGGCAAAAACCTATTTTGGTATTCAGATCGATGATGCCAGGTGCGTCAACCTTATCACCATTGACGCTGATTTGACCCCGGCCCGGTTATCCCTGGTAAAGGACAGTATATTCACCAACCCCGTTACCCAGATATCTTCCCTTGAACCCCTTGACATCGGATTTGACTGGTGTATCTGGATCGGGTTCAGGCCGGGTGTCCGGGACAATGCCGGAAGCACAGCCAAAGAGGCGATCGCAGATTATCTCGATTATAGCTTCGCCCCTGGAGAAGACATATATACATCCCGGCGGTTCTGTATCAGGGGCGAGCACCTGGTCCGCGGGGACATGGAAACGCTGGCCGGCCAATTGCTTTCCAATGCCATCATTCAGCAGTTCAGAATTTTTTCACGGGCAGAATTAGAAGAGTTAACCGGGATCCGCCAGGCCGTACCCAGGGTCCGGCTGGACCACACCCCGGGGTTCGATACCCTGGCAATCGGTTCCAATGAAGAACTTGCCATGATCTCCAATGAACGGAACCTGGCGTTGAATCCCAGGGATATTCCGGTCATCCGGTCATATTTTCTGGATGAAAATGTCCTTGCAGCACGCAGGGAAAAAGGGCTTTCCGGGCCTACGGACGTTGAACTGGAGTATATTTCCCAGGCCAGAAGCGACCATTGCAACCACAACACCTTCAGGGGCAATTTCAGGTATACCGATGCTGGGACCGGCCGGACGGTCATGGAGACCAACCTGTTCAAGACCTATATCCAGGAGCCCACTCTCGCTATGAAAAAGCAGAAGGACTGGGTGGTATCGGTTTTATGGGACAATGCAGGCGTGGGCAGGTTTGACGATGATCACAACTATGTCATTACCGGCGAAACCCATAATTCACCTTCCAACATGGAAGCTTACGGCGGGGCCATTACCGGTATCGTAGGGGTGTACCGAGATCCCATGGGAACGGGAAAAGGGGCTAAACTGATCATGGGCAGCTACGGTTTCTGTGTCGGAGATGTGGATTACAAAGGTCCTTTGAAACCGCCCCTGCATCCCAGACGTCTTCTGGACGGAGTTGTGGAGGGTGTCCGGGACGGGGGAAACAAGAGCGGAGTGCCTACTCCCTTTGGCCAGGTTATTTTCAACCCGGGATACATGGGAAAGAGCCTTGTTTTCGTGACCGCTTTGGGTATCATGCCATCTTTGGTAAAGTCCAGGCCAAGCCATGAAAAAAAGACCAGTCCCGGTGATCTTATAATCATGAGCGGCGGAAGGGTAGGCAAGGATGGAATTCACGGGGTTACCGCCTCTTCTGAAAGCTATTCCGAGAATACACCGGCGGGTCACGTCCAGATCGGCGATCCTTATACACAGAAAAAAATGCATGATTTTCTTCTCATCTGCCGGGATGAGGGTCTTATAGCATTTATCACGGACAACGGAGGCGGAGGCCTGTCTTCCTCAGTGGGCGAATCCGCCATGATCAGCAACGGTTGTGTGGTCTGGCTGGACAGGGTGCCCCTGAAATATGAAGGCCTGGATATGTGGGAAATCTGGGTTTCCGAATCCCAGGAGCGCATGACCATCGCAGTGAAGCCGGAACACCTTGACCGGTTCATGGCCCTGTCGGCCGAGCACGAGGTGGAGAGCACCGTGATCGGAGAATACACGGATACGGGCAAACTCCACATCATGTACAAGGACTTGACCTGTGCATATGTTGACATGGATCTTCTGGAAAAGGGGTTCGAGAGCTGGGAGTTTGAAGCTGTCTGGATCGATCCCGCCGACCGGAATCTTGCAGAACCGGTATTGTCGTCGCCCCGGGATTACGATGCTTTGATGGCGGCCATGATGGCAAGGCCGAATATATGCTCAAAGGAGTGGATTGCACGCCAGTATGATCATGAGGTTCAAGGAGGGAGTATTGTCAAGCCCCTTGTTGGAAAAAAGCGCAATATCCCTTCAGATGCCGCGTTAATAAGACCGGTGCTCAAATCGCCAAAAGGCCTTGTTTTTTCCCAGGCGCTGCTGCCCTGGTATTCAAAAATAGACGCCTACCACATGATGGCATGCACCATCGATGAGGCTGTCAGACGGTTGATCGCTACAGGCGGCAGGCTGGACCACGTGGGCGGAGTGGACAACTTCTGCTGGCCCGATATAGCTTATGATCCCGTAAAAAATCCGGACGGCAGGTTCAAGGCTGCCCAGCTGGTCAGGGCATGCCGTGCGTTGAAGGACACTTGTCTTGCATACGGCATCCCGCTTTTATCCGGCAAGGACAGCATGTATGTTGATGGCCACCTGGCCGGGGCATTCGGTGAGCGGATCAAGGTGTCCGCCCTTGAGACCGTCCAGTTTTCAGCCGTCAGCGTCGTTCCGGATATCGACATGTGCGTGACCATGGATCCAAAGATCGCCAATGACCTGGTTTACGTACTGGGTGTCACCGGAAACGACATGGGCGCGTCTGAGTATTATGAACTGATGGGCCAGACAGGTCTTAATGTGCCTTTTGTGGATTTTGACCGGTTCAAGGTTGTATACAGGGGTCTTGAAAGGGCTATTGCAAACGGCCTTGTCGCATCCTGCCATGCCGTGGGCAGGGGAGGTCTCGGCGTTCATCTCGGAATGATGACCATGGCCGGTACCCTTGGAATGGAAATCGACCTGTCAAAGGTTCCGGTCAAAAGCAGTGACGAGGTCATATCAGATGACGTGCTGCTGTTTTCAGAATCAGCGGGCAGGCTGCTTGTAACGATTGATCCTGAAAACAGGCAGGCATTTGAAAAACTGTTCAAGGGCATGCCGTGCGCCTGTATCGGATGCGTAACCGACAGCCATGACCATTTGAAGATTTTTGGCCGCGAACCGGAGGCCCTGGCTGACCTGTCCCTTGAATCACTCGAAAAATCATTTAACCAGCGGTTTGGAGACATGATATGACCCAGGGAAATGTACATGTTCTGATATTGACCGGGTTCGGGCTGAACTGTGACTATGAGACAGCCACGGTGTTTGAGCTGGCCGGTGCGGTCGCCCACCGGGTGCATATAAATGCGCTTGTATCCGGGCAGGTTGTACTGGAGGATTTTCATATTTTTGTACTGGGAGGCGGGTTCTCCTGGGGAGATGACCATGGAGCAGGAGTTATCCAGGCAGTAAAGCTCAACCATCACTTGGGAGACCGTATCCGCAGGTTTATCGATGACGGTAAACTTGTAATAGGTATCTGCAACGGATTTCAAACACTTGTCAATATGGGACTTTTGCCTGGAATTGACCGTGATTATAACCGCAGATCCGTATCTATTGCATTGAACGACTGTGGAAATTTCAGGGATCAATGGGTCCGGATGAAGGCCAACCCTGACAGCCCGTGCGTATTCACCAGGGGCATCGGGCAGGCAGATTTTCCTGTCCGCCATGGTGAGGGAAAATTTGTGACAGATTCAAAAACCCTGGATACACTGATTCAAAACAACCAGGTGGTATTCCGTTATTCAGATGAACATGGCCGGCCGGCTGATGGCCGTTTCCCTGCAAACCCCAATGGATCATTGGATGACATAGCCGGCATCTGTGATGTCACAGGCCGGATTTTCGGTCTGATGCCCCATCCTGAAGGGTACAATCACCCGGCCAATCACCCGGACTGGCCCAGGGAAAAAGAAATGCTCAAGCGTCAGGGTAAAGTGTATGATAACGTAATGACCACGGGCGTTCAATTATTCAAAAACGGGGTGGATTACATCACGGCCTCGCTGTAAACCTGATATTATCAAAAACCGGAGATCCAGCCTGTGCTTGGAACATTTGTCAACTGCCTGACCATTATTGCCGGAAGTATTGTAGGGATGCTTTTTAAAAACGGTATCCCGGAAAAGTACAACCAGACCATCATGCAGGCCGTAGGCCTTGCCGTGGTGCTTGTGGGATTTCAAAGCGCTTTTGCCTGTGAAGACCTGCTGGTCGTGATCATCAGCCTGGCTTTAGGGGCAATTATCGGTGAATTCATAGGAATCGAATCTTTTTTAGAAAAAATCGGCGCCTTTCTGGAATCTTTTTTCGCCAGCCACAAGGGTAATTTCGCCCGGGGTTTCGTGACCGCTTCCCTGATGTACTGCGTCGGGTCCATGGCCATTGTCGGGTCACTTGAAAGCGGCTTGACCGGCAATCACCAGATTCTTTTTGCCAAGGCCACCATAGACGGTATCATGGCAATCATACTGACCTCGTCCCTGGGAATCGGAGTGCTGTTTGCCGCTGTCCCGGTCCTTTTGTACCAGGGCGGCATCACCCTTGCGGCAGGGTGGGTCAAACCCCTTCTCGTTCCAGAGGTGGTTTCCCAGATGTCGGCGGCCGGTGGTCTTTTGATAGTAGCCCTGGGATTGAATCTTCTCAGGGAAAAGAAAATAAAAGTTGGAAATATGCTGCCCGCGATCTTTATTCCCCTGTTGTATTATGGTATTTTACTGATATTCTGACAGGTTGACATATCGATTATGGATCGACCTGCAACATGCCTGCTTTCAATAAAAGTAAGGAGTGTGTCATGGGGTTGTTAAGTTCGTACAAGGCGTTGTCAAGATGGCAGAAACTGTTTGCATGGACAGTGCTTCTTTTGATTCTTTATACTGTTTTCGGCTTTTTAATATTTCCTGTACTGGTGCAGAAAATTGCATCGGATAAATTGACCGTGGCCCTGAACCGGACCACGACAGTGGAAAAGGTCACTTTTAACCCATATACCCTGTTTCTTTCCCTGGAAGGGTTTCGCATACTTGAAAAAGACAGCGGCACCTCTTTTTGCACTCTCGAACGCGCACATGTCGATATGCAGGCCTCATCGCTTTTCAGGCGGGGTGCGGTGATCCGTGAGATCCTGGTTGACGGCCTCGAGCTGAACCTGGTCAGGAAACAGGACTATTCCTACAATATCAGTGACCTTATTGCATCCGGCCAATCTGATAAGGAAACTGACAAAGGATCGTTTTTCAGGTTTTCCGTATCAAATATCATGCTGGAAAACAGTAGTGTCATCCTGGAAGATCAGCTAAAGGACAAAACCCATACGTTTTCCGATATCAATATTGCCCTCCCTTTTTTGTCAAATATGGCTGTGCACAGCGATATCTTTGTAACTCCAAGGTTTTCGGTCAGGATCAACGGCGCTCCTGTCGAACTGGCCGGTCAGACCAAGCCCTTTACAGACAAAAAAGTCACTCGCATGAATTTCAGCCTGAAAGATATTGATCTGCCTGTATATTATGCCTATGTTCCGGCGGACACAAACATGCAGCTGGTCTCAGGCACCCTGGATCTGTCCTGCCATGTCGAGTTCGAATTTCCCGATTCGCCCGGTAAGATGCCGGAGCTCTTTTTATCCGGTGAGCTGGATGTCCAGAATTTTGCTATCGATACGGCCGATGCGGGACCGCTGCTCAACCTGGATAAACTCAACATGGTCATGGCACGGTCGAATATCCTGAAAGGCAATATCGTTCTTGAGGATGTCACGGTATCATCACCCAGGATAACCCTGGTCCGAGATGAACACAAAGTGTTTAACATACAGAATTTGATGCCGGAAAAGGGCAAGAGTGAGCCTGGTGATGCCATTGTTGATGCAGAGGAATCCCAGGCAGCACCGGCCTTTGATATTCAGCTGGAATGCGGCCGGATTGCCATGACAGATGCCGGTATCATCCTGGTGGACGTACAGAACGAACAGATGTTGTTTTCCCTTCCGGTTGCCATGGTTGAAGACCTGGCGATGGAAACCGGGCAAAAAAAGGTTTCCATCGGAAAGGCGGCTTTTGATGACGGGCGGCTGAATGTGTACAGGATGGCAGATGATGTGCTCAACCTGCTGGTGTTTTCAGGAGAAAAAAAACCGGTCCGGGATTCAGCTTCCGATCCTGAAGCATCCTTGCCGGGATGGACGGCACAGCTGGATTCACTGGCATTGAACGGATTTGCCGTCGATGCGCAGGATCTTGCAGGAAAAGGCCGGGGTTCGCTGAGTATCCAGGATCTGACCCTGACCGGACAGAAAATTTCCAACAATGAAGGGCAGCTGGCCGATGCCGGTATGTCATTCGGCATGAACAAGGACGGGCGGGTTGAACTTGAAGGCTCACTGGGGCTTGTTCCGCTCGATATCGATACAAAGATACAGGTGGACCGTATCCGGCTGGACTGGTTCCAGCCTTTTATATCAAACATGCTAAATGTCATCGTATCAGGGGGAACAGTATCCACCACGGGGCAGGTTGTACTGCAGGTCAATGAAACCGGCGGATTGAAGCCCGGATTCAAAGGCGATATTTCGGTTTCGGAGTTCAAGGCCATGAACAGCCCGGCAGGCGATGATCTTGCAGGCTTTGGCCGCCTGGATGTAAAAAACCTTGCCCTTGAGATGAATCCGCTGACGGCCGAAATTGATACGATCAGCCTCGAGGAGCCGGTGTCGCAGCTGCTTGTCTACCCGGACGGCTCTTTGAACTATTCACAGATTTTCAAGCCGACAAGTGAAAAAGCGGGTAACGACCAGGACCCGGCCGCTGCAGACAAAAGCGGCAGCGGCAAAATTCCGCTTGAAATAGGCCAGGTGGTTATTAAAGACGGTCAACTGGACATTCTGGACCGGTCAATCACCCCCCATCTCAGCGCCGGAGTGACACAGATCCATGCCGGTATCAAGGGTTTGAGCGCAAGGGAAACCGTGCAGTCTGACCTGAATATATCGGCAGTGGTCAACAATCATACGCCTGTTACCATAGAAGGGAAAATCAACCCTTTGAAAGAGGATTTTTTCTGTGATATGGACATCACCTGTTCAGGACTGGATCTTGGTTTTTTGTCCCCATATGCCGGGAAATATGCCGGGTACAAGATCCAGAGGGGAAAGATGACTCTAGATCTTTCATACCTTGTCGACCAGCGCAAGCTTGAATCCCGGAACAAGCTATACCTGGACCAGTTCGATTTTGGAAAAAAAGTCAAAAGCGAGTATGCCATCGACGCTCCGGTAACCCTGGCCGTGGCACTGCTCAAAGATCCTTCCGGTATGATTACGCTTGACCTGCCTGTAAATGGAAGCCTGGACGATCCGGAGTTCTCCGTGACCGGTATCGTGATCAAGATGATAGTCAACCTGCTGGTCAAAGCTGCCACGGCACCTTTTTCATTGCTCGGTGCCATGTTCGGAGGCGGAGAAGACCTCAATGTAATTGCATTCGAGCCGGGAGACCAAGACCTGACACCACAGGCCCGGGAAAAAACCGAAACCCTTGCAACCGCCCTGTCGCAACGTCCTGCCCTCAAGCTTGAAATCCAGGGGTTTGTGGACATTGACAAGGATCGCAGAGCGCTTGAGCAGAGCGCATTCAACAGGCGTTTGAAAGCAATGAAGCTGACACACATGGTCGAACAGGGCCTTTTGGGAATTCCACTGGATGAGATCAGCCTGACCGAAGAAGAATACAAGTTTTTCCTTGCAGCTGCTTATACCCGGACCCAGGAGGGACAGCGTCTGGCGGAAATGGACACAAAGGGTGATTCAACCCCTTCAGACGATGATGATATAGATACCGGCCCTGCCGAACCTGAAACTGCAGAGAATCTTCCAGATTCCGAAAAACATCAGTTGCCTCCTGTTGACCAGATGGTCCGGGCCGTCATGGACAGTATACAGATAACCGATGACGACTTGAGACAGCTGGCTGCACAACGATCCATGGCGGTAAAGGATGCCATACTCTCAGATAAGCAGATCGATCCCGGGCGCGTATTTATTCTGCAGCCCGGCGGGCTTGAGCCTGAAAACTATCAGGAATCTGAGGATACGGGAATTGTCCAGATGTCACTGAAATAGCAAACAGCAACCATAATAGAATAAAAAGGGAAAGAAAATGGGATCCCGAGTTAAAACCATATTGCAGAAAATAAACTTCATTGAAACCGACATGGAGGTACACCGCCAGATCCTGGTCTCCATCGATCCAGAAGACCGGGACCAGATCAGGGATGTGGTGGAAAAAATAGCCGGTATGAAGGCACGGATCCAGGAGCTTAAACAGGAAATATTGAATCATGACCCGGATGAATACCAGGCAATGATGAAAATAGAGACTGCCGTTGGCCAGTTTAAAGAACAGTCCAGAAACAAAACCTTTGCAAATGTAAAAGCATTGAACGAGACCGGGGAGTGCCGGCTGGTACTGGATGACGGACAGGTCATAGACTGCCTGGTGGCTGCGCAGGAAGACAATGGAAACTGGATGGTCCTGACACTGGAAGGCCTGACAATGGAAGTGGCAAAAGACCGGGTGCGGTCATGATACGTCAGGTATGCATGAGCAATCTTTTTTTATACATTGTCACGGTTCTGGTATGGGGGTCTACCTGGCTGGCCATCAAGTTCCAGCTGGGGGCCGTGGACCCCATGGTGTCGGTCTGCTACCGCTTTGCCATAGCTGCCGTCATTTTAATGATATTCTGCCACGTACGTCACCTGAATATGAAGTTTTCCGGAAAAGAACATTTTTTCATGGCTCTTTTCGGCATCATGCTTTTTTCCGTCAATTACTGGCTGGTATATGTTGCTGAAATCTACATAACCAGCGGCCTGGTGGCAGTTCTGTTTACAGCTGTTGTCTTCTTGAACATCATTAACGGTGCTGTGTTCCTGAAATCCGCCGTCAGGTTGAAAACACTTGCCGGAGCTTTTGTCGGCGCCATCGGTATCTGCTTTATATTTTACCCTGAGATCCAGTCTTTTGATTTGTCGGATAAAAGTGTTTTTGGACTGTCCATCGGCCTTTTGAGCGTTTTTCTGGCATCACTGGGCAATATCCTGTCGGCCCGTAACCAGCAGCATAAGCTGCCGGTCATACAGGCAAACGCATACGGAATGGCCTATGGGGCAGGACTGCTCATGATCCTGGCGCTTTTGCTGGGAAAACAGTTTTCATTTTCTTTCAGCGTACATTATGTCACCTCGCTGGTCTACCTGTCGGTTTTCGGATCCATTATAGCCTTTGGCAGCTACCTGACCCTGATTGGAAAAATAGGGGCGGACAGGGCTGCTTACGCCATTATGGCCGTACCCGTAGTTGCCCTGGTGCTCTCTTCCATGTTTGAAGGATACCAATGGAACATCCCGGCCGTTATCGGGCTGGTGATGGTTCTCGGCGGAAACTACCTTGTGCTGGCCAGAAAAAAATCTTTGCCCGGCAGGGCGGTTCACTGAATTATTCTGAATACGTATTGCATATCCAGGACAGGATGTGGTATTGAACCAGGGTATGAGACAATATCGAATAGACGGGCTGCTGCCGGCTGATTATGAGAAGCTCAAAGATTTTGCGGACAACTTCCTTGAACCATCACCCCTGGCAGGCGTATACTGGATAACCATCATCCCTGATCTGCTGACTCCTGTCCAGAAGGAACATGAAACCTGTGGTCCCCACATATTCGGGCTGGAACTTGAAGAGGACTGCCTGTCCTGCGAATTTCTTGTAAGAATCAAGACCGGCATCAAATGCGACTGCATGGGATATGCTACACCGAAGCAGAGAGCCTGGCTCATGGATACGGTGGATGCCATGCTGGAAAAACTCGACATCCGTATCTGAGGACAGCCAATGCTTAAAATTATACCGCTGGGCGGGCTTGGCGAGATCGGGCTCAATATGATGGTGATGGAGTACCAGGATTTTATCTTCATCATAGATGCCGGACTGATGTTTCCGGAAGATTATATGCTCGGGGTTGATATCGTGATCCCGGACATGGAATATATTAGGGCTAACCGGGAAAAAGTAAAAGGCATAATTCTGACCCATGCCCATGAAGATCATGTAGGCGCTCTGACATACCTGCTCAAACAGTTCCACATCCCGGTTTTTGCAACACCTTTTACCCTGGGTATAGTGAAAAACAAGCTCCTGGAGGCGGATATCCTCCACCAGGTCGTTCTGCATGTCGTCAACCCGGGACAGAACATTGTCCTTGGGCCTTTTGAGATAGAATTCATAAGGGTCAGCCACAGTACAATCGACGGGGTGGGCCTTGCCATAAAGACACCGGTCGGTGTCGTTGTCCATACCGGCGATTTCAGGATCACCCACAGTGCTGACCACATGAAGTCAACCGATCTGTCCAGCTTCGCCCGTTTCGGAGAGCAGGGGGTACTTGCGCTGTTGTCGGATTCCACCAATGTCGAAGAACAGGGATATTCTATTTCAGAAGAAGAGGTAGTAAAAAATCTGTCAAAGATTATCGCAAACAGTGCCGGAAGGATCATTGTCGCTCTTTTTGCTTCCAATGTCCACCGCATTCAGCAGGTGATGGATATTGCCGTGTCCAGGAACCGGAAAGTGGCGATCAGCGGCCGGAGTATGGAACAAATTGTTGCTGTTGCCATGGAACTGGGCTATATCTCCTGTCCCAAAGATCTTATTGTCGACGTAAGGGAAATCGACAGCCTTCCGGACACACAAGTTATGGTTATCACCACAGGAAGCCAGGGAGAGCCCATGTCATCACTAGTGAGAATGGCCTCGGGTCTCCATAAACAGATCAGTATTAAAAAAGGGGACAATGTTATTTTGTCCTCAAAGCGCATACCGGGAAATGAAAAAGCCATTGCCAATATAATCAACCGCCTGTACCGCCGGGGGGCCACGGTCATTTATTCAAAAATTGCCCAGATTCACGCATCCGGCCATGCACACCAGGAAGAGCTCAAGCTCATGATCAACCTGACACGGCCTGAATATTTCATCCCGATTCACGGTGAATACCGGCATCTTGTAATCCATGCAAGACTTGCCGAGCAGCTCGGTATCCCAATGCAAAAAGCTATTGTTGCAGAAAACGGTAAGATCATTTCCTTTGACGGCAAAACCGGAGCCATCTCCGGCCAGGTTCAGACAGGGAGAATCCTGGTGGATGGCAAAGGGGTTGGGGATGTTGGAAGGAGTGTGCTCAAAGAGCGGCGGGAACTGTCAGAGGGCGGCCTGGTCGTGGTGACCATGATAATAGACGAAGAAACCGGCGTAGTGCTTTACGGTCCCGAACTCATGTCAAAAGGATTTGTGTTTGATTCCTCCACCGGATATCTCATCGATGATGCGCAATGCGTTATCCTCGAGATCGTGGAAGAAATTGAAGCGGGATCGGAGAACCGGGTGGACAATATCAGGAAAAAACTGATCCGGGCGTTGAAACAGTATTTTTCTTTTACCATCGGGCGGCGGCCCATGATTGTTCCGATTGTTCTTGAAATATGAAAAGAGAACTCAACGGCATCCTGTTTTTTTTCGGCATCGTGTTTGTCTGTGTAAGTCTTTTTTCCTATCACCATCTCGATCCCGCTATAGGAAACCATGCATTTGACCTGGACCGGGAGGTCCACAATCTTTTCGGCGTATTCGGGGCCCAGGCAGCCGGCCTGCTGGTCTTTGTGTTCGGGCTTGGATCTTTCTGGCTGCCGGTACTGCTTTTACTTACGGCGGTCTGGTATTTCAAGGGACGTTCGTCCCGGGTGATAGGGCTGACCCTTGCAGGCGGTTTTTTACTGATGATTGCAACGGGCAGCCTGTTTTACCTTTTCAAGGACGAGTACCTGGTGCTGGGGTCGCTTTTTTCGGCCGGAGGTGCCGCAGGCATGGCATTGACAGCTTTTTTGCTGCGATATGCCAATTTTCCGGGTTGCATCATTATCCTTTTTTTCTTTTTTATCATCGGGTTTATCCTTGCGACCGGGGTATCCACCATGACCCTTTTATCCATGATCAAGAGGGGAATCCTGGCGATGGTCTCCACTTTAAAGGAGGATATGGCCGAGCTTAAAAAGCTTTTGGGGCAGCAGGCAGCCGTTTTTAAAAAAAAGCGGGAATCCGGGCGCAAATCTGACAGGACCACCCTGCCTGGCCCTGAATTGATCACCGACAAAAAGGTAGTTCAACCTGAGGTAAAAGCTGCGCCGGATAGCGACATTGAAAATGAAGACCACGATTTTGCTGAACCTGCTATAGTTGAACTTGAACCGGAAGATGACCAGGTTTTTGAACCCCGGATGCAGGATATACGGGAAAAAAGTGATTTCAAACTGCCGATTCTGTCCTTTCTTGAAGAACCGGGACAGGTCAAGCCGTCCCTTGATGCCGGGAAATTAAAGGAAAAAAGCCGTATCCTGGAGCAGAAACTCAATGATTTCAATATTTCGGGCCAGGTAGTCGAGATACTGCCGGGACCGGTCATCACCACGTTTGAATACCGGCCGGCCCCAGGGGTCAAGATCAGCAAGATTGTCGGGCTGACCGACGATCTCGCCCTTGCATTGAGTGCTATCAGCATCCGTATAGTAGCCCCCATACCTGGAAAGGACGTGGTGGGGATTGAAATACCCAATGAAACCCGGCAGATTGTTCATTTGCGGGAACTGATCTCTTCCAGGCCTTTTGCCGAGTCGGCCTCACGGCTGACCCTGGCTTTGGGAAAGGATATACTGGGCAGTCCCGTGGTTACCCAGATGGATTCCATGCCGCACCTGCTCATAGCGGGAGCCACCGGTACCGGGAAAAGTGTTGGGCTCAATGCCATGATCATATCCCTTTTGTACAAATCCATGCCCGACGAAGTCAAGTTGATAATGATCGATCCCAAGCGCATCGAACTGTCGGTGTACAACGATATCCCCCACCTGATATCTCCGGTTGTGACGGATATGAAAAAAGCCACCAATGCCCTGTTCTGGGCGGTCAGGGAAATGGAGCGGCGGTATGAACTGCTGGCTGAATCCGGTGTCAGGAATATAGTTCAGTATAACGAGATGGTCGCCATGGAAAAAAAGAACCGGATCAGGCTTGAATCCGAAGAGGGTGAGGAACTTCAGAAACTGCCTTATATCGTTGTGATAGTGGATGAATTTGCTGACCTGATGATGGTGGCATCCAGGGATGTTGAATCGGCCCTGGCCCGGCTTGCCCAGATGGCCCGTGCAGCTGGTATTCACCTGATTCTCGCCACCCAGAGGCCGTCGGTTGATGTTTTGACCGGGACCATCAAGGCCAATTTTCCCACCCGGATTTCCTTTCAGGTATCATCCAGGATCGATTCCAGGACCATCCTGGACGGCAACGGGTCGGAAAACCTGCTGGGAAACGGTGACATGCTTTTTCTGCCGCCGGGCACGGGGCGCCTCCAGCGGATTCAGGGAGCATTTATATCTGAAAAGGAAATTGCCCGGGTGACCGCATTTTTGAAAAAACAGCAGAAACCCGATTATGTATCCGATGTCACCCGGAAAGCAGATGACGGCAACGGGGCACTGACGGACGATGCGGAGCAGGATGAAAAATATGACGAGGCCGTGGCCCTTGTCACCAGGACGAGGCAGGCCTCGATATCCAGTGTGCAGCGTCATCTCCGCATTGGATACAACCGGGCGGCCCGCATCATTGAAATGATGGAAAGCGAGGGTATAGTGGGGCCTGCCGACGGTTCAAAGCCCAGGGAGATTCTCGTTAGAAGCTATGACGATTGATATTGGGTTCTGGGAAACCATCAAAGGGTTCATGGACCCGGCAGAAGCACTGGCGCTGCATGATCTGTCGGTCAAAGCCGCGGCAAACGGGCCGATTCTGGAGATCGGCAGCTATTGTGGAAAGTCAAGTTATGTAATAGGCACTGCCTGCCGTCAGAACGACCGTGTGCTGTTTGCCGTTGATCACCACATGGGATCCGAGGAGCAGCAGCTGGGCCAGGCCTATTTTGATCCTGAATTGCTCGATGACTCGACCGGCTGCATCAATACCCTGCCTTTTTTTCTGAAGACCCTTGAAACCGCTGGCCTGACACGTCATGTAGTCCCCCTGGTCACCGATTCCAGGACCGCTGGAAAATGCTGGAATACCCCTTTGTCAATGGTCTTTATCGATGGAGGCCACAGTTACGACGATGCCTGGGGCGATTACCGGACCTGGGCCGGGCATATCCTGCCCGGGGGATACCTGGTATTTCATGATATTTTCATGAACCCGGCCGAGGGTGGGCAGGCCCCCAGGCAGGTGTATGAAAAAGTTCTGGAAGACAAGAGGTTCGTGCCCCTTGAAATGATAAAAACCCTTGGTATCCTGCAGCGTATCTCCCCCTGATCCGCTGCCCTGAGACAAGTGTAAGGATTGTGCAATGACATCATCACAAATACTGGCAAAAATCACTGAATACTATTTAAAACTGCCTTTTAACAAGGTCCTGGGTATCGGAATCGAGAGCCTTGATTATGAATCAGGTGAAGCGGTGACAGTATTTGACATGGCCCCCGATCTGGTCGGAAATTATTTTGCCGGAATCCTGCACGGTGGTGTCATTTCCTCGGTCATTGACCTGACCGGCGGACTGTCTGCACTGATTTCCTGTGCAAGGCAGAACAAAGGCCGGTCCATTGAAGAGATCAGCGCCAGACTGGCCGGGTCTGCCACCATAGACATGCGGGTGGACTATCTGAGACCGGGCAGGGGAAATGCCTTCAAGTGCAAAAGCTTTATCATTCGGGCCGGGGCCAGGATTGTCGTGACCCGGGTAGATTTTTACAATGACTCAAAGCTGCGTATCGCCACCGGAACGGCCACTTATCTCATCGGCAGGTGAATCCAGGGATACGGGTATGCAGCCGGCCTGGACAGATTAACGTTGACATGGAGCTGTATTTATAATATAGCTGCTTTGAAGCTACTTTCAGGCAAAACACGTTAAAAATGAATTATTAGGAGGAACTATGGGTGAAGTGGTTATAGCAAGTGCGGTTCGAACGGCCATCGGAAAATTCGGCGGGGCTTTGACACCATTGAGCGATATTGATTTTGGTCCCATTCCCATCCGGGAAGTTATCAAGAGAGCCGGTCTTACAGGTGACCAGATCGATGAGGTGATTTATGCATCAGGATACCGCACCGGTGACCTGCCCATTAATTCAGCCCGCGTGGTGGCGGTTAAGGCCGGCATTCCCCAGGAAAAACCCCAGTTTACGATCAGCAAGGCCTGTGCCGGTTCCATCAAGGCAGTTACCCTGGCTTGCCAGGTTATCAAGTCCGGAGATGCAGATATCATTGTGGCCGGTGGTATGGAAAGTATGAGCAACGCCACCTTTATGCTTAAAAAAGCCAGGTGGGGCTACAGGCTCGGGCATGGACAGCTGCAGGACCAGTTGATCCTGTTTGATCCGTTGAGCGGTAATACCATGGGTGAAACAGCCGAGAACGTGGCTGAAAAATACAAGGTTTCCCGTGAAGACCAGGATGAATTCGGGTTAAGAAGCCAGAACCTGGCGGAAAAAGCCATAAAGGAAGGCAAATTCAAGTCCCAGATAGTACCGGTTGAGATTCCACAGCGAAAAGGTGACCCGGTTATCTTTGATACGGATGAGCATCCCCGCTTTGGAACAACCATGGAGATGCTGAAAAAATTGCGTCCGGCGTTTAAAAAGGACGGTTCGGTCACGGCCGGAAATGCCAGCGGCATGAATGACGGTGCTTCCGCGCTTGTCGTGATGAGCCGTGCCAAGGCCGATGAACTTGGAATTGACCCCATGGCCACGATTGTTTCCTATGCCTCTGCAGGCGTGGACCCCGCCTACATGGGAATAGGTCCCATTCCGGCAACCCGCATGGCCCTGGAAAAGGCCGGTATGACAATCGACCAGATCGACCTGATCGAATTGAACGAAGCCTTTGCCTCGCAGGCCCTGGCCTGTATCCGGGAGCTTGACATGGATATTGACAAAGTGAATGTCAATGGAGGGGCCATAGCTCTTGGACATCCGGTGTCTGCCAGTGGTGGTGCCATCGTGACCAAGCTGCTATACGAACTGCAGGCAAGAGACTTGAGATACGGTCTTGCAACCCTGTGTATCGGCGGCGGACAGGGCATGGCCCTTATAGTCGAACGAAAATAGTTTCCTGAAAACAGGCTGTCTGGTTTGGAAAAGGCATTTGGCTTAATTGTCAAATGCCTTTCTTTTTGGGTCTGTTCTTCATTTTTTCAAGGGAAGATTTGAACCGGTCACAGGGATCTTCATAGCTGACGCGCTGGGTAAACCAGATGAAATCAAAGGGTGGGCGCGGTTCGAATCCTTCCAGATCGAGCGGCTTGAAATACAATTCTGCTGGTGTTTGTTCAACAGTTATTTCAACCAGTCCGACATTGACCTGCCGGATATCCGGGTTGATGGCGTGCACCCGGTCGGGTACGCCAAGATTGTACTCTGTATGGCCGCCGCCTATGATCACTACCACTGGGCCGCCCTCGTGGCTGTCATGGATCCGGCACAAAGACAGGGCCATCCTGTCATTTCTGGCCACCCATGAATCCCAGAGCCGGGACTGCATCGTTCTGCTGTCCATTCCGCAATGAACCTTTTTGAAAATCCGGTGCATATATTCTTCGTAAGCCGGGTTGCAAAGCCCGGTTGAAAACAGTTCCCGCTGTTCAATACCGGTGAGGCCTGAAAGTCCTTTCCGGGTGATACGGCGGGTCTGGGTTTTGGTCAGGTCTATGCCGGCTGCCTTGAGGTTGTTATCCCTTGCCAGTTTCAGCAGGTCGAAATAATAATTCCACATTTTATCGGGCTGGCGTTCCCATCCAAGCTTTTGCCGAAGCATTTGTACCATCTTTTTTTCGGTTTCAGGAGGGTGAGGTGAATTCAGGGTGTCCAGAAAATTCATCAGCAGCGGGGTGTCTGCCATGGCAAAGAATTCAAAGGCCAGGAAAGGCTCGAGGCCTTTTTGTATCATCGCTTCGATGACGGCGTGCTGTATGCGGTGATGCTCCGGATTGTCATGTTTTTCAGAAAGGTAAATGATATCTGCAGAAGCCAGGGTGTCTGTCATTTTTTCAAAAGAAACATCAGCGGCTGTATCAGGTGAAACAATCTTGCCGATAAGCGGGTCCTGCCTGATTAAAGCAGGGGATGGTGACAGGGAACAGGAAAAAAGGAGCATGCACGGAACCACCATCATGCCCCTTGATATCAACTTTTTCATAAATTACCTCATATCTGGTTTCAAAGTGTCATAATCATAATATTCTCTTTATTCTGCCTTAAATTCCGGCGCGGGGCAAGGTTGACCTCGAGGGTTTTTGCTTGACCGATGTTGAATGAATATGACATACTTTGTAACATCATGGATTTACGACCAAAAGCAACGGGATAATGATGCGTTCATATTTGTTTTATTCTTTTTTTATTGCCATATGCCTGGTATGCATGGCATTTTTCTTTTCCGGATACGGCGTTGCCGGATTTTACGAGTATACAGATGACCAGGGAGTCAAATGTTATACAGATGATGAATCCAGGATACCTCAAAAAGACGGGGTAGTCGTACATAAGGAAAAGTATGACGATCTCGATGAAAAACAGCGTCAGCTGATGCTGGAAAAAGAAAGACGGGAAATAGAGGAGCACAGGCAGGAAACCAGGCAGTGGCTTGATTATTACAAGTCCAAAGAACAGCGGCGGCAGGCTGCCGAAATTGAAAAACAGCGGCTGGAAAACCGGTACACGCCCGTTGCCATCGGGCATAACCAGATACTTGTGCCGGTTACCTTCGGGTATAACGGCCGAAAGGTCCAGGTGCCGATGATACTGGATACGGGAGCGGCCGTCACGGCGCTGCACGGGTCTGTGTCAAGTGAAATCCAGGTTCCTGCGGGCCGGCAGGGCGTCGCCCGGGTTGCCGGAGGGGGTATTATAAAAACACGCATCGTCACGGTTGATTATATCCAGGTCGGTCCCAAACGCCTGACCAATCCCACCATCATGGTACTGCCGGAACAGGGAGGACGTCAGCATCATGCCGGGCTGTTAGGCCAGGATTTTCTGGGACAGTTCAGTTATACCATAGATTATGCCAGAAGAGCCATCAGGTGGGAGCAGTGAGACGTAAGCGGGTACGGGTTACCCCGGCTTTGTAAAATACATCACCAGGCTTTTGCCCATCAGCGGGTTGAGCAGGCCGTCGATCCACCTGGTCAGACCGGGTTTTTTCATAAGGTCCCATACCAGCATCCGGTGGTAGAGGTTGACAATGTGCACATCATCTCGGTCAGGGCCGAAAAGGCATTTGAGCCACCAGAATACAGCGTGAATACTGTGGGCGTGGTGACAGTCATCAAGCCTGGTGCCGCAGGACGTGATTTTGTCAATGACGGTCTTTTTCCTGTAAATCCGCACATGGCCCTGGCTGGCACTGGAATACTCCTTTGACAGCCACCAGCATATTTTTTCCGGCCAGAACCTCGGCACACTGACGGCCAGGAACCCCCCGGGCTTCAATACCCTTATCAATTCCCTTATAGCTGCATCGTCCTCGATAATATGTTCGAGTACCTCCGAGCAGATAATCCCGTCAAATGCCCGGTCTTTAAAATTAAGGGCGGTTATGTTTGAACAGGTCAGATCCCAGGTATGACATGACAGGTCTGCCAGGCTTTCATGATACTTAAGCTTGTCCCGGGTGGTTTCAAGGTTGCCGAAGCCATAATCCGCTCCTACACACTTTGTGGCCGGATGGCGTGCCGCCATGACCGTGTGGCGGCCTTCACCGCAGCCGATATCCAGTATGCGGCTTCCAGGTTTTATGTCCAGGCGCTTGACATCAACGGTAATCATCAATAATTTCCCGGTACGCCCCGGCGGTGCGCCGGGCTGTTTTTTCCCATGTAAATTCAGTCATGACACGCTGAAATCCTCTTTCAGCCAGGTCATGACGAAGATTGGGGTTGTCCAGAAGCTCTTCGATGGCCTGTTCAAGGGCCTGGGCATTGCCGGGAGGCACAAGCCTGGCCGCGTTTCCCGCCACTTCGGGCAAGGCGCCTCCAGTGGTCGAGATCACAGGTACCTGGCATGCCATGGCTTCTCCAACGGGCAGGCCGAATCCTTCGTACATGGACGGGACCACTGCAATTGCGGCCCTGGCATATTCCTTTCTAAAATCCTCGTCACTGATGCGGCCGGTAAATCTTACAAAACCGGACAAGGACAATGCTTTTATCAATTTTTCTATGCCGCCGTTTTTTTTGGGTGTGCCGATGACCACGAGGGTGATCCGGCGCCTGGACAGGATATTCCTGACAGCATGCAGAAGATGGTAAAGTCCTTTCAACGGGGTGTCGGCGGAATTGGTCACAATGATCCTGTTAGGGTCCCTCCTGATTTGGCTCAGCGGATAAAAAACCGTGGTATCGATCCCGATGGGGATGGTTCTGATGCGTTGTTCGGGAATACGGAAGGCCCTGGCAATATCGGTTCGGGCGCTGTCGGAAACCGTGATGATCCCGGGCAGTTTCCGGGCTACCCTTTTTTGCATGCCGATAAATGAATACCATCTAAGGTGCTTCACTTTTTTATAAAAGGACCGCGTGGAGCTGACCGCAAGCCTTCTGTCAACTGTGATGGGATGGTGAATTGTGGCTGTCACCGGCAGCTGCCTGGCCATGGCGGCAATGGAATAGGACAGGCTCTGGTTGTCGTGGATAATATCATAGCTCTCATACCGGTTTGCAAGGTATTTCCTGGCGCGCATTCCAAAGGTCATTGGTTCCGGATACCCCATTGTGCTGACATCCAGCCATTCGAGCAGGTTGGGCAATGAGGTCAGTTCGGACAGGCTTGGAGTCCTGAAAAGACTGGCAGGGTTGTAAAGATCCAGGGTTTTCAGCATGGTCAGCTTGACCTGGTGATTGAGTTCTGGATCGGGCGGACCGGCAATGACTTCGACTTCATGCCCGAGATCTGACAGGGCGTGGGAAAGGTTGCGGACGTAGACCCCCTGGCCGCCGCAATGGGGATTGCTGCGATAACTGATCAATCCTATTTTTAATCCGGGTTTCAGTCTGGTTTCACATCTGGTTTTCATAGGTGGATAGTTTGGTGCGCCCGGCTGGGATCGAACCAGCGATTTTCAGCTTCGGAGGCTGACGTCTTATCCACTCGACTACGGGCGCATGGGTACTTAACTCTTCCTTCGGGCAACATTGTTGAAGCCCGAAAGTTGAATACTTAATATATTCGAATATCCTTGAAAGTCAAGGGTTAAGCCATATTATTCTCAAACATTTGTTTGGCCTCGCCTGCCACGTAAAGAGAACCGGCACAGCAGACAACACCTGTTTCAGGTGTTATTTCAATAGCCTGCTTCATCGCATCTGCGACTCTTTCCACAATGTGGACCGGTTTGTCAAAAAAAGGCCTGACAATGTCCGCAAGCAGTGACGGGTCAACGGCACGGTCAATGGACGCTTTTGTCAGAAAAATACGGTCTGCACAGGGTGCAAGGGTTTTAAGCATGGCACCATAGGGTTTGTCATCCAGAATACCAATTACCAGGGTGATATACCTGTTTTTCATACGGTTTTTCAAAAAGGCGGCAAGTACCGTGGCGGCTTTGGCATTGTGGGCCCCGTCCAGGATCACAAGCGGGTCGGTTCGGATATATTCCAGCCGTCCGGGCCACCTGGCATTTTTGATACCGGTACGAATGTTTTCTTCACCGGGGCCGCCCGGGTCTTTTGTTCCCCTTTTTGACCAGTCGCCTGGAAAAGCCAGTTCACAGGCGGCCAGAGCAAGACACATGTTCTCTTTCTGGTGATCACCTGGCAGCGGCAGTGTCAGGCCCGGGCAGTTGTTCCGGATACCTTTGTATGTGAACAGATTTTTTTTCGGTTGTTTTCTGGCTGTAAAAGATTTTTTGTACTCATGGATATCCGAGCCTCTCTCGCTGGCCAGGCGGTTCAAAACCTTAAGGCCGGAAGCCTGGGATACAGCAGTTACAACCGGCCGGCCCGGTTTGATGATTCCGCCTTTTTCAACAGCGATTTTTTCAATGGTGCCGCCTAAATAATCAGTGTGTTCAATTGAAAGATTGGTAATCACGCTGACCCTTGGAGTAATGATATTGGTGGCATCGAACCTTCCGCCCATTCCAGTCTCGATAATAGCCCACTCGACACCTGCCTTTTGAAAATGATAAAAAGCCATTGCCGTGGCAATTTCGAAAAAGGTGGCCTTGCGGGGACCATTATCGGCATCGTTGACAGCTGTATATGCGTCTACTACATCATCATTGGAAATTTCACTCTGGTTCACCAGGATTCTTTCATTGAACCTGACCAGGTGGGGGGAGGTGTACAATCCGGTTTTGAAACCGGCCTGAGTGAGGATGGAACTGATATATGCTGCCGTGGAACCCTTGCCGTTGGTACCTGCGATATGGATGGTGTGATAGTGTGACTGGGGCTCTTTCAGCTGCTGCAGGATATTGTAAATGGTATCCAGCTCCAGCTTGATGCCGAATCGGCCCAGCTGGTATATCCGGTCTAAACAAGCGTCATAGGAAACTGGATTCATATCTGCCAAAAACAAAACCCGGCAAGGCTTTTAAGCATGTACAACCTGCCGGGTTTTCAAGGTCAATTTATATCAGCTGCTTCTCTTGCGGGATCTGGATGCAGCGATTCTCTGTCTTCTCAGGGCTTCGCGCATTTTGCGGCGCCTGTACTGACAGGGTTTCTCAAAATGTTTTTTCAACTTGAGCCGTTTAAAAAGACCGTCATTTTGAATTTTCTTTTTTAAAATTCTCAAGGCTTTTTCAACATCGTTGTCAAGAACCTGGACTGTAATTTCCTTCAAAAAAATCACCCCTTTATTTCGTATTTTACTACAATCTCATTAAACTTGAGACTTATATCAAAACTGCATAATAAAATCAAGAAAATTCTGCCTTGAAAAAAAGAGTGCCCTGCTGACCGGTCTGCCGGCTGACAGGGCACTGGATATCTGTTCAGATTATCTGCTAGGAGGGATTAAAGCTTGGACACCAGTTCCTGGGTAACTGTCTTGACATCTTTTTCTCCGGACAGTTCAATGTACTTGATGCTGCTGTCCTCGGCAGCCAGTTTCTTGAAATAATATGCAGCGGCAAGTGTGCCGGTGTCGGTGTCGTAATAGATGGAATGCCTCTTGTCAATGGCAGCTTCGTCCTGGTCATCATCCCTTGCACTCAGAGCGCCGCCGCAGACCCTGCATTTGTCTCCATCCGGTTTAATGGCGTCGATATAGATGTTGTTGGGATGGTTGTTGTCATTTTCACAAAGCCTTCGTCCCATAATCCGGTTTTTGGCGATCTGGCGGTCAAGCAGGATCTCGATGACATAATTGAGCTTCATGCCGGCTTCTTCAAGGGATGCATGAAGTTTTTGCGCCTGCACCTTGTTTCTTGGAAAACCGTCCAGCAGCCATCCGTTTTTACAGTCATCCTGTTTGAGCCTGTCCAGTACCATGGGGATAGTGATTTCGTCCGGAACCAGGTCCCCTCTGTCGATGTATTCCTTGGCTTTTTTACCAAGCTGTGTCCCGCCCTTGATATTCTCGCGGAAGATGGCGCCGGATTCAATATGTGCTATATTGTACCTGTCCTTCAGGATGGTTCCCTGGGTTCCTTTGCCACTGCCGTTGGGGCCGAAAAAAAGAATGTTCATATAATTAACTCCTTCACACGTTTATGGTGGTCAAAAAAAACAACGGTTTTTTAAATATAACTTAACTTTCGGGCTTCAACGATGATGACTCAAACAACTAACGAAAGTTGAGTTTTTAAATATAAGAGGTGTTTGTGTTTGTCAAGTGATACTCTTGGGTCCGGCTTTAGTTTTTCCCTGTCAGTTTATTCCTTTTTGTCTTTGTTTTATCGTTCGAAAAGCCGGCTCATGCCGCCGAGCACGGAACCTTCACCCTTGCTGGAGCCGCCTGACGAGGGGGCGTGCTGGATAATGCGGTCTGCCATGCGCGAGAACGGAAGGCTTTGAAGGTATACCGTACCTGTACCCCGCAATGTGGCCAGAAAAAGTCCTTCTCCGCCGAAAAACATGGATTTTAGATCTCCGGCCCGCTCTATACTGTAATCTATCCCCGGGTCAAAGGCGACAATGCATCCTGTGTCCACCTTGAGAGTTTCATTTGCCAGTTGTTTTTTCACAATGGTGCCGCCGGCGTGGATAAAGGCCATGCCGTCCCCCTTGAGGCGCTGGAGGATAAAGCCTTCGCCTCCGAAAAAGCCTGTTCCCAGTTTCCGGGTGAAAGCGATACTGATTTGAGTTCCAAGTGCGGCGCACAAAAAAGCGTCTTTCTGGCACAGCAGTTCCCCTCCGGACAATGCCATGTCCAGGGGAATGATTTTGCCGGGATACGGTGCTGCAAAGGCCACCCGTTTTTTGCCAGCTCCCTGGTTGGTGAAATGGGTGATGAAAATGGATTCTCCGGTGAGGGTCCGTTTCCCGGCATCCAGCAGCTTGCCGAACAACCCCTTGTCCGGCTGGGACCCGTCCCCCATTTTAGCTTCAAACAAAATACCATCATCCATCCAGTTCATGGCGCCGGCCTCGGCAACTACGACTTCACCCGGGTCAAGTTCCACTTCGACAACCTGCATGTCGTCCCCGAAAATTTCATAATCGATTTCGTGGCATTTCATTAGACTGTCTCCTTAAAATTATAAAGTGTCAGGTTTGTTTTTCTGCTATAACACAAGTAGGTCCGGCGTGTCCATATACTGGCGTTTTTGCAGGGGGGATTTTTATTGCCTGCCTGTATAATTGCTCTTGAAGAGGATGGCAGATATTGTTATGAATAACCGGGACCGGGAACGTATGTAATTTCATGCGGCCAGGCCGGAAGAATAATTCACAGTTAGGAGAAAAAAAATGACTGAAATCATTGACGTCAGGGCGAGGGAAATCATTGATTCACGGGGTAATCCCACGGTGGAAGTCGATGTGACCCTGGCATGCGGGTCCCTGGGCCGGGCTGCTGTTCCGTCCGGCGCTTCCACCGGAACCAGGGAAGCTCTGGAACTTCGGGATAAAGCTGAAAACCGTTTTATGGGAAAAGGGGTATTGAATGCAGTGACCAATGTCAATGAAGTCATAGCCCCTGAAATTATAGGGTATGATGCCATGGATCAGTCCGGGCTGGACATGACCATGCTGGATATTGACGGAACTGAAAACAAGTCACGGCTGGGTGCAAACGCCATTTTAGGGGTCTCCATGGCTGCGGCCCGTGCGGCAGCGGAGGCGCTGGAAATTCCTCTTTTCAGGCATCTGGGCGGAATCAATGCCAGGGTGATGCCGGTTCCCATGATGAATATCATCAACGGCGGCTCCCATGCAGCAAACAACCTGGATATCCAGGAATTCATGATCCTCCCTTTCGGGGCCTATTCTTTTTCAGAGGCACTCAGGATGGGCGCGGAAACATTTCATCACCTCAAAAAGCTGCTCAAGGCGGACAATCTTGCGACAGCTGTCGGAGATGAAGGCGGCTTCGCCCCTGACCTGGCATCCAATGAGCAGGCCATTGAATATATCATCAACGCCATCGAGAAGGCCGGATACAGGCCTGGAAAGGATATAGGCATTGCGCTGGATGCAGCGGCTTCCGAGTTTTACCGGGACGGCCGCTATCTGTTCAAGTCCGAAAAAAAGGAGATGTCAGCCCTTGACCTGATCGATTATTATGAATCATTGATAAAAAAATACCCATTGTATTCCATTGAGGACGGCCTGGCTGAAGATGACTGGGAAAACTGGAAAATAATGACTGACCGCCTGAGTGACTCCATCCAGATTGTGGGAGATGATATTTTTGTCACCAATCCCGATATCTTCAAGCAGGGAATCGAAACCGGTGTGGCCAATTCCATCCTGGTCAAACTCAACCAGATCGGGACAGTGACCGAAACTCTGGATACCATTCAGATGGCAAAGGATTCAGGGTATACAACGATTATTTCTCACCGGTCCGGTGAAACTGAAGACACGTTTATAGCTGATCTTGCCGTTGGAGTGAACAGTGGTCAGATCAAGACAGGGTCCATGTCCAGGAGTGACCGGGTGGCCAAATACAACCAGCTTCTCAGGATCGAAGAGATCCTGGGCTCGGGCGCCATATTCCCGGAGGCGCTTTTTGTATGACAGGTACAATGAAAAAAGCGCTGTGGGCAGCGTCAATGCTGTTACTGCCGGCCTCTGCCCTGGCGTTTGTACCACAGGGACCGCATCTTGTCGAATTGATGGTCCAGGCAATCAAACAACCGGCGGGCATGGTCGTATACCAGGACGTCAAGCAGGTGAACCATGACAATCCGGACCAGGCGGTTACCGTTACGCAAGTCCGGTTGAGATATCTTTTCCCCGGAAATTTTCGATCCGATACTGTCAAGGGACCTGTGTTGGAAATCTGTATCCATTCAAACGGGAGCTTTCTCAAGATCCGGGACGGATACGTGATATCTCAGACCCTTTCTCTTCTTGATCATTACAATGACATCCTTTTTTACCGGGACCGGGAGGATCTTCTCCACCATTTTGAGTCCATGGGCATGGCAGTCGATACTGTCACGCTCCAGCGCTACAATGACCGTATCATGCTTGTTATCGGGACGCCTCCTGAAAACGGCCGGCTGTCCACCAGCCTGTGGGTAGAACAGGGTACCTTTTTTCCGGGAAAATATGTAATTGACTGTCCCCAGGGCCTTCTTGAAGTATATTATGACGACTGGCAGCGGGTCAGCCGGACATGGTATCCAATGCAGATAACCGTTTTTTTGGACAAAAAGCTGCATTTGTTGATGCAGTCGTCCGAATTTGAACTCAACAGCCGGTTTCCGGTTACCGTTTTTGATATAGAGCACATGAAAGATCTGTATCCTTTGCTTGACACAACCTTGACTCCGCCTGATCCGGAGCCGGCAGACATGCAGGATACCTTGAATTGAACAACAAATCTAACTTACATAATCAAACTGTAAACTGAGAGGCATAAATGGCTCAAAACACCAAATACATCTTTGTCACCGGCGGTGTCCTGTCGTCCCTCGGGAAAGGGCTTGCGTCAGCTGCAATCGGCCTTCTGCTCGAAAGCAGGGGCCTTTCGGTCACGATTCAGAAACTGGATCCTTATATAAACGTGGATCCGGGAACCATGAATCCGTTCCAGCACGGTGAAGTGTTCGTAACGGATGACGGCGCTGAAACCGATCTGGACCTGGGCCATTACGAGCGGTTTACAAATGCGAAACTGGGCAAGGACAACAATTTTACAACCGGAAAAATTTACCATTCCGTTATTACAAAAGAGCGCAAAGGTGAATACCTTGGAGGTACGGTTCAGGTCATTCCCCATATTACCGATGAGATCAAGCAGAGTATCTCGCTTGTATCCAACAATACAGACGTGGTGATAGTGGAGATCGGCGGTACCATCGGCGATATCGAGTCCCTGCCTTTCCTGGAGGCCATCCGCCAGTTCAAGGCGGATGCAGGCCCGTCCAACGTAATTTACATCCATCTGACCCTGGTTCCCTATATCAAGACAGCCGGGGAAGTGAAGACCAAGCCCACCCAGCACAGTGTCAAAGAGCTCAGGAGTATAGGGATTCAACCGGATATTCTTTTGTGCAGGACGGAACGCTTTTTGTCCCCGGAACTGAAAGCCAAGATTGCATTGTTCTGCAATGTGGACAAGGATGCCGTGTTCACTGCCAAGGACGTGGACTGTATTTATGAAGTGCCGCTGGTTTACAACAAAGAGGGTCTGGGTGACAAGATATTGAAAAAACTCAATATATGGGCCAGGGCGCCACGGCTGGATGAATGGGCTGAAATGGTTGACAAGCTCAAGAATCCACGCTTTGAAGTGACCATCGCCATTGTGGGCAAGTATGTGGATCTTACCGAATCCTATAAAAGCCTGAACGAGGCTCTGACCCACGGCGGTATATCAAACGAGGCGAGAGTCAACCTGGTGTTCGTGGATTCAACCACCCTCAAAGAGGACAATGTGGGCTCAGTTCTAGATGCGGCGGACGGTATCCTGGTTCCAGGCGGGTTCGGTTCAAGGGGCATAGAAGGAAAAATTCTGGCTGCCCGTTATGCAAGGGAGAACAAAGTGCCGTATTTCGGTATCTGTTTAGGGATGCATATCGCCGTAATAGAGATTGCCCGTCACCTGGCCGGGATGGAGGATGCCAATTCAGAAGAGTTCGACCCCTATACCCCTTTTCCTGTCATTTACCTGATGAAAGAGTGGTATGACGAACACCTGGCCCAGACCGTCACCCGTGACGAAACATCCGACAAGGGCGGTACCATGCGCCTTGGAGCTTATCCATGCCTGCTTGCCGCAGATACATTTGCCCATAAAGCCTACAAGACAGACAATATTTCAGAAAGACACCGGCACCGGTATGAGTTCAACAATGAATACAAGGAAAAGCTGAAAGATGAAGGGCTGGTTGTCAGCGGCACATCTCCGGATCACGAACTGGTTGAGATAATTGAATTGAAAGATCATCCCTGGTTTCTCGGGTGCCAGTTCCATCCTGAGTTTAAATCCAAGCCCCAGAATCCCCATCCGCTTTTCAGGGATTTTATCAAGGCCGCCATGAAAAACGCCAAAAAATAATACCGCCAGACACTCTTATTCCTATCCATGACGTTGATGCGCTATATGCTGCGGCAGTATGCACAGGTGGGCAGGTCCACCCTGTTCATGATAGCCGCTCAGTTCTTTATCCAGATGATCAACGCCTCTTTTATCCAGATTCTGCTGATTTACATGGCCAAATCAGGGTATACGGATGCTGCGGGAGCCGACATAATTTCATACCGGTTCCTGGGGATTCTGCTGATGTCCATTCCTCTGGGTATCCTGATCCGGGGTCGGAAAATAAAGCCGCTTTTTATCCTGGCCTGTTCGGCAACACCTGTACTGTCGATATTGATCGTTCTGGCAATTCACAGGCAGCTTTACCCATTGCTTAACCTGTTTCAGTTTCTCTGGGGGATAAGTTTTTCGTGCATCCAGGTAGCGACCATTCCCTATATTTTGAGAAACAGCCATGAGGGCGCAAGGATTCATGCCATTACACTTTCGTCCGCTACCTGGAGCCTGGGCGGTATTGCAGGAGGTTCCCTTATTTATATCCTGTCCGGTATGCTGCCTGCATTTTTTGATGAAAAAAACTGCCTGATCACCATATCCCTTCTGGGCCTTGCAAGTCTTCCCTGCCTTTTGATGGTAAAGACCGACAGGGTTCAATCCCCCCTGGACAACAACCGGGCGGCATATACAATGGGAGACATCAAGACGGTCATAACGGCATCGATCCCTTCTTTGCTGCTTGCCATAGGTGCCGGGCTTACCATACCTTTTGTTGGGCTGTTTTTTTATCATATCCACGGGGTCGACTCCCACGAGTTTGCCCTGCTGAGCGCCATTACCACCGTGGTGGTTTTTTTTTCATTCCTTTTGGTACCCGACCTGAAGCGGCGGTTCGGACAGGTTCACGCCATCCTGGTTTCCCAGGGTCTGGCCATCTTTCTCCTTGTCAACCTGGCGCTGACCCAGCTCTACAGCGGCATGTCGGTTTCCTTGGCAGTTGCTTTTTTTTGTTACCTGTTTCGACAGCCGCTGATGAATCTTGTCACCCCCATGGCCATCGATGTGACCATGGCATATGTGGGAGAAAAGAACCGGGAGCTGTTGAGCGCACTCGAGGCTGCCATCTGGTCGGGAAGCTGGTTTTTGTCGTCAAAAATTTTCTTGAACCTGAGAAAGGCAAACCTGGATTATGTCTGGGTGTTTTTAATTACGGCCATGATCTATACCATCTCGGTGATCATCTTTTACACAATTATCCTCAGACCTCTGTACAGGGGCAGAGTCCATCAGCCGGTAAAAAAGTGATATACAGTTTCAAGTCAGTCGCACTGTCAGTGTTCTTTTTTTTCCATACCGCATCGCTGGGCCAGGATACTGGCTATCGAGGCGGTCAGTTTTTTGACAAATGGAATATGCAGAAATTCGTTTGGCCCATGGGCATTTGAGTGGGGGCCCAGGACTCCGGTCACTATAAAACCGGCTGCGGGAAACCTGCGAGAAAGCATGTTCATAAGAGGAATGCCGCCCCCTTCGCCAATATATCCGGGTTCATGACAAAAGCAATCCAAAGAGGCCTGTTGGACAATGTTTTCAAAATCTTCTGAAAGCTGCGGCATTTCCCAGCCCCGGCCGAATTTTATTGTATCAAACACTACTTGTGCGCCGCTTGGAGGCGCTTGCTCGAGAATGGACTTGATACGGGCGGCGGCAGCTTCAGGGTCGACTGTCGGCGGTGTTCTGAACGACAGGACCAGCGATGTGGAGGGCCGCAGTACATTACCGGCTTTTTCGGGTACCGGGATGCCGCCGGCGCCGGTATATGAAAGGGTGGGGCGCCATGTCCTGTTGATCAGTGCCTGGACAGGATCCCGTGTGACAGGCTGCATTCCTTTGACCAGGGGGTAGGCGTCAACGATTTCATTTCCAAGAATATGCGCGGCGGTTTCGATCTGTGCCAGCCTGTGTTCAGGAAGGTCCACATTTAATTCATCCACAAGGATATCACCGGTGTATGCATCTTCTATCCGGTCAAGAAGCTGCCGAATGATCCTGAAGCTCGAGGCGATTACGCCGGAGTTTCCTGAATGGATGCCTTCGGTCAGTGTGTTGACCGTCAGAACACCGTTTATGCCGCCGCGCAGTGACGTGGTCAGCCACAGCCTCTGAAAGTCTCCGCAACCGGAATCCAGGCAGACAATCAACGCCGGTGTTCCTATTGTGTCTGCGTATTCGTCCAGGTAATAATCCAGGTCCAAGCTGCCTGATTCCTCGCAGCTTTCGATCAGGATGACACACCGTTCATGGGACAGGTTGTGCTCCTGGATTACCTTGACAGCGGTCATTGCGGTGAATACTGAATAAGCGTCATCCGCCCCGCCCCGCCCGTAAAGCTTGTAGTTTTCAAGAACAGGCTTCCAGGGGCCTTTGTCTGCATCCCAGCCTGTAAATTCCGGCTGCTTGTCAATGTGGCCGTAGAACAGTACGGTGTCGCTGCAGTCAGTGTTGAATGGTTCGATTTCTATCAGCAGCAGAGGTGTCCTTTTCTCCGGGGCTATGGTTTGAATTCTGCAGTTGTCAATGCCTATGTCCCTGCACCATTGTTCGATGAGTTTGGCAGCTTTGAGCAAAAAACCTGAATGATACCAGTTTTTGTCAAATCCGGGGGAGATGGCCGGTATTGCAATATATTCCATTAAACTGGGGATGACGCTGTCATCCCAGATCTGGCCTGTGCGTGCGGTGATTGAATCGATATTCATAAAATAACTCATTGTTATTTGGTTAAATGGTGATATAAAATGACAGTACCCTACAGCAAACAGGCACAGGTTTCAAGTGCGGCAGAATAAACTTTTGGTACCTCGATTGGGATATTAAAGATGGAACATATTCGTATAGAGAGCCACGAGGCTGAGCTCGAAGCGGCGTTTACCCCTGGAGCAGGACCCGGTGCAGTCGTGATAACCCACCCGCATCCTCTTTATGGAGGAAACATGGACAACCACGTGGTGGCGGCAGTTGAAAGGGCGTTTCTTGGCACATCCTTTTCCGTCCTGCGGTTTAACTTCAGGGGAACCTGCGGCAGTACCGGCCGGTTTGACGAGGGCCGGCTGGAAATGGCGGATGTAAGGGCCGCAGTTGAGTGGGTCAGGAAGGAAAAAACAGACCGGGTGATACTGGCCGGTTATTCTTTTGGTGCCAGGGTGAATGCCGGGGCCGTCGCCGGCGGCCTTGCGGTAATGGATCATGTCATGGTATCTCCACCCGTGGCTTTCATGTCTTTTGACGATATCACCGCCCTGGATAAAACCGGGTTGATAATTACCGGTGCAAAGGATGATATCGCGCCGCCCGGGCTTGTACAGGACCATATCGACCGGTGGGCGATTCCAGTCAGGTTCGATATAATTGAAAACTGCGATCATTTCTATTCCGGATGCCTGGGGGATCTTGAAAAATGCATCCGGCAGTATCTTGAATCCGGCACATGATATCTTGATATCCGGCCGGATATTCAATACTTTCTGTCAACGGGGGCAAAATGGCAACAAACACGGCGTTTGACTATGATTATATCGTGATCGGGTCCGGGTTCGGAGGCAGTGTGTCAGCGCTGCGCCTGAGTGAAAAGGGATACCGGGTGGCGGTGTTTGAAAAGGGAAAAGAATGGCGCACACAGGATTTCCCTGAAACAAACTGGAATATAAAAAAATACCTGTGGATTCCCTGGCTGAGATGCCATGGATTCCAGATGCTGACCATGCTCAGGCACGTTTTTATCCTGCACGGCGGGGGTGTGGGAGGCGGCAGTCTGGTTTATGCCAACCAGCTGCTTACGCCCCCTGATGAAGTTTTCAGGAGACCGGAATGGGGGCCTGGAGACTGGAAAGAAAAGCTTTTTCCCCATTACCAGACGGCAAGAAAGATGCTCGGCGCAAATATCAGTCCCCATGTGGGACAGGCTGACCGCTATCTGCAGCAGGTCGGCCTGGAGATGCGGGGTAAAGACACGTTTCATAAAAACGAGGTGGGCATTTTTTTCGGGGAACCGGACAAGACCGTTGCCGATCCCTATTTCGGGGGAAAGGGGCCGGAGCGTACCGGGTGCACTTTCTGCGGTGCCTGTATGATCGGGTGTCCTAAAGGTGCCAAAAACACCCTGGATAAAAATTATTTACACCTGGCCCGGCAGAACGGTGTCCGCATTTTTCCGGAGACCCGGGTAACGGGGATACGCCGGATTGAAGGAGGTTATGAAATAAAAACCCGGAGCACTACAAGGCTGTTTGCCGGAACAAAGGTTTTCAGGGCCCGGGGGATAGTTTTGAGTGCAGGGGTTCTGGGAACTGTCAAGCTGCTTTATGATTGCCAAAAGAAGGGCTTGCTTCCTGATATTTCCCCGGCACTCGGACGGTATGTCAGGACCAATTCCGAAGTGCTGCTGGGTGTCAAGTCCAGGGACAAAACCCGGAACTGGAGCGACCAGATTGCCATTACCTCCGGTATTCATGCCGATGATACCACGCATATCGAAATAGTCAGGTACAACAAGGGATCGGACGTGTTGCTCAACCTGCTGACCCTGATGACCGCAGGCGGCGGAAAGATTCCCCGGGTTTTTTGCTATATTCTGAATGTGATTCGTCATCCCATCAGGTTTGCAAGACTTTTATGGCCCCTTGGAAAAGCCGAGACCACATCCGTCCTGCTGGTCATGCAGACCGATGAAAATCACCTGACACTCACGGAGCGGCCGAGGTGGTGGCGTTTTGGCAGGTCATCCATGAATTCCGAGGTTCCCGAAGGATTGAAAAGGGCTCCTGCCTATATTCCCATAGCCAACGAGGTA
>CAYNHL010000012.1:45052-45319 GCA_964397015.1 uncultured Desulfobacterales bacterium
AGCGCACCGGCTGGCCGAAAAAATGGACGGAGAGCCGTTGAGCTCATTTCCCGAGGTTCTTTTGAACTGCGCTACCACGGCCCACATACTTGGCGGGTGCTGCATGGGCGATTCACCGGAAAAAGGGGTGGTTGATTTCAAGGGTGAAGTATTCAATTATCCCGGAATGTACATTGCGGACGGATCCGTGGTGTCGGCAAACCTGGGGGTGAACCCCAGTCTTACAATTACGGCATTGTCTGAATACATCATGTCACAGATACCTGC
>CAYNHL010000013.1:0-45267 GCA_964397015.1 uncultured Desulfobacterales bacterium
TATCTAATGGGTTAAAATATAGGCAACATTAGCTTTAGGGGTGCGGAATGTCAGTGTGATCATCGTGCAATTCAAATTTAAGCTGGAGCTGTATTAAGGATTGTTTAGTTGACAAATTCGGGGGAAAAAGTACATAATCGTACTAAAGTGCATGATAATAAAGCATGGTCATTTCAGCATCGGGGAATACCGTTCAATGAAAAAAGATCCGGCAACCTTAAGCGACAAGGGATTTACCCTGATAGAAATGGCGGTGGTCATGGTGATCGTCGGCATTGTAATTTCCATTATGGTCACTGTACTTCCGTCTCTCATTCAGACAGCAAAAATCAAAGAAGCCAGGGCCATACTCGAGAAGACAGACCATGCCCTGCAGGGGTTTGCCATTTCCAACAACAGGCTTCCTTTTGCAGATAATGACGGAGACGGGCTTGAAGACGACAATCATTTCACAGGCGATCTTCCCTATATCACCATAGGGCTTTCCTCCGGGGACGATGCCTGGGGAAATCCCATACGATACGGTGTTTACGGGGAAACCGGCGGCTCATCCAACCTGACACAATCCTTTGCCGACGGTACCGAGTTCTGCTCCGCCATTACCAGTGCCAGCCAGTCGGCCTTTTCAACCGATGTGGTGTATACAACGACCCTCGATGCCTGCGCAGGTTCAAACGAGACAAATTCCTCCAACCAGGCCTATGTCCTTGCCAGCGGAGGCGCAAAGGACATGGACGGGACAGCAGGGTTTTTCGATCTGTGCAACGGTACGGCCGGCGCAGGATTCAATCGCGAGGGCAAGATCCCTGCACCTGACTATGATGATATTGTCCGGGCGTTCAGCCTCGGGGAACTGAACCAGAAGATATGTTCAGGCAGTGGCGGCGGCGGTGGCGGCAGCGGCAGCGGCGGCACGGCTGAAAACACGGATGAACTGTGTTCCGACGGTATAGATAACGACGGAGACGGTTTTGTCGATTGTCATGACCAGGACTGCTGCTCCTCAGGGGTAACGGTATGCCCGGACGGCTGTCCGCCGCCGGATGATATCCGGATTTCCCAGACCGCCATGGATCCAGCCAGGTCGGGCGATCAGTCCTATTATCATTTATTTAATGCCACAGGTGGAAGCGGTGCCTATTTCTGGTTTATCGACAGTATCAGCCCGGCCATTCCCGGACTCTCCATCGATCTTTGGACCGGGGTGTTTTCAGGCCAGGTGGATAACTGCAGCCAGCCGACACCCTATTCCGTGACCATCCGGGCCGAGGACCGTGAAAACTCGTCAAGGACAGATACCCATAGCTTTTTGTTTACCGTCAATCCCAGCCAGGTTGAAATAGAACCCAGGCCCCTTGGTACCGGTGATCCCGATTTTCTGGTAAACAGCGCCATGTTTGAGCGGTTTTTCTGGATCAATGAAATTGACGGCGGACACGTGGGGGATTTTGTCTGGACAATAAACTGGAACAGTGTGGATCCGGGCGGATTCCAGATCAATCCCACGTCCGAGGGCGGCCAGGACCCGGCCGTGAGTGCCAAACTTTGGAAAAGCGGTGCCGTGGAACAACCGGCCGGCATATACTCCTTTACGCTGACTGCTACAGACAGCGTCTGCAGTCAGAATACCTATACATCAAATACCTATTCAATTGAAATTACCCAACAGGGGATAGATCCTCCTTACACGGAAAGTATGGAAGCCATGTGGCAGTTTGATGAATGCCATGCCTGGGATTCAGTAACCCACGACGTTGTGGATGATATGGATATCCATGGCGATGAGCGGTATTTTGGCATGGCCATGGGAGGGATGGCCGCAACCCATTCAGGTAAGCTTTGCAGGGCGGCCTGGTTTGACGGTAATGACGATAAAATTGTAAGCCGTGTACTGACAGAGGATCAGTGGATCTTTTTCGGCCAGGAGGTGACACTGGCATGCTGGTTCAAATCTCCTGGCGGAGGCGGGACAAATCCCAGGCTGATAGAGTTTTCAAATGCGGATGGCAGTTACCAGTGGAGTACCGCCCTGGCCTATGACCGTGATGGATCGCTCAGGGCGTGGGTAACTGATCAGGCTACCGGAATAAGGGCAGGGGAAATAGATTATTCATCCCGGCGGTATGACGACAACCAGTGGCATCACGTGGTATATACCTACAGCGCAGCCGACGGCGGTATGTTATATATTGACAAAGAGTTCAAGGCATCGGCCTCAAACAATCCTGTATCCAGCATCCATGATGCCGAGACCTTTGTCATCGGCGGATATTATCCTGACAACAACCATGGTTTCAATGGCGCCATCGATGAAGTTATGGTTTTCAGCTCGGCTTTTTCCCAGGAACAGGTGAACACTTTGTACCAGATTACCCGGTCATGCAGTAGCGAATGTTACACCGGTCCGGTTGCCGAGTACCGCATGGAAAATTTTCCCTGGAACGGGACAGAAAATGAGGTTCTGGACTCAGGCACCGGGAACAGTAACGGCATTGCCGCCTCCCGGGGAACCGGCGAACTGCCTTTTCAGACATCACCTTCAGGCGGAAAGGTCTGCAGGTCAGGTGTTTTTGAGCGTATTGACGGATCAAACGGAGGTTACCTGGATCCTGGTGACCCGGCTGACGGAGATCTGGATCCCGGGACTGATCCCTGGACTGTTTCTGCATGGATAAACTGGGATGGATCCACCGGTGAAAACATAATTTACAACAAGGAAAACCTTTATGAAGCAAGGGTGAATAACGGGTATGTGCAATATGCGTGGCAGCCCCACTGGGTATGGGACGCAGGCACATCTTTTCCCGTGTCCACGGATACATGGACCTATGTCACCACCCTTTATGACGGCCGTTACCAGACCCTGTACAAAAACGGGGTTCCGGTCTTTTCAAGGCCGCAAAACGGCGCAATAGGATCAAATTCCGCGCGCCTGCTGATAGGCGCCAGGGGCAGTACCAGTCCAAGGAATTTTTTTGGGGGCATGATCGATGAAGTCAGAATTTATAACCGGTTACTGTCTGAAAGTGAAATTGTCACGGACATGAACCAGACCCGGGACTGCGGCGCCGATTCAGTGGTGATCGAAACCGTTTCTCTTGCAGACGGGGTGGTCGGACAGCCTTATTCATCCCAGCTGACCGCCACGGGAGGAACTTCGCCCTATGCCTGGCAGATTGTCTCCAACCCGTTTTCCAGCCTGTCATTGTCACCTGTCTCCGGAGCTGTGGTGAATCTGACAGGTACCATTCTGGAATGTGCCGGTGATTATGATGTCGTAATAAGGGTAACTGATGATGCCGACCGTATCGATGAACGTACATTCACCCTGACCGTGAACAACGGCAGTTTCACCATTACCCCGGCCCCGCCGGGACCATTGGTGTGCGACACTGCAGATTTTTCACAGGATTTTTCTGTGGATGGGCCCGTGGCCGGCACTCTCGAGAATTTTACACTTTCATGGATCACGGCCAGTCCCGGCGGGTTCGAGCTGGTTCCCCTGGGAGCAAACAACGTGCAGTTGAAAAAGGTCAACAGCTCGGTTGTCAACGACGGGTATCTTTTCAGGATTACGGCCCAGGACAGCCAGTGCCCTGACAATATTTTTGTTTCCGGGACATATGAGCTGGATATTACAGGCCAGGGAGGAGAAGCTCCTTTCAATCAAGGCCTGACAGGGGGCTGGTCCCTGGACGAATGCGCCTGGGACGGCACTGCCGGAGAAATCGTGGATATCAGTGAGACCGGAGCCCATGGCCAAAGTCATAATATGGGCGATCCCGTGACGGATCAGCACCGTTTCCTTGGAAAGGTGTGCAAAAGCGCAGCCCTGAATATAGGGGGGCCGACCGATCAATACATCACCCTGGGTCATGACGCGTTCCAGGGCCTGACTTCTTTTTCATTCAGCCTCTGGTTCCAGCTGGATGAATTGTCCACAACTCTTTCTCCTTTATTTTCAGGCGCCAGTTCCAGTGAGCACAATGTCATGCTCATTTTCATCGATGCCGGCGGCAGCAGTATACGGACATATCTCAATGGCTCCCAGACCGGTCTTTTCAACACCGGGTCCAGCCTGGCAGATGGGGTGTGGCATCACCTGATCTGGATATGGGACGGTGGTTCAGGAGACGAGACCCTGTATCTGGATACAGTCTCATACCCTGACAGTGCAGGAGCCGTGAACACTGATCCGGTAAGCCTGGACCCTGGAGGGGCCATCATCGGCCAAGAACAGGACAGCCTCGGGGGCGGGTTTGCAGTTCCCCAGGAGATATTCCAGGGGTGGATCGATGAGGTCAGGATTTATGACCGGGCGGTTAACCAGGAAGAGGTAGATATAATTTATGCGATGACGCGTACATGTACCGGAGGCTGTTATTCTCCTGCAGTTGCCGAATACCGCATGGACGAAGCTTCCTGGGTAAATGATGATACGGTTTATGACGCTTCCGGCAATGATTATCACGGAGAGGCAGCCCGTAATGCCGCTATTGAAACAACGGACTCTTATCTTTGCAACAGCGCTTCTTTTCCGGCATCATCGTCACAAAGCCATGTGCTGATCCCTGAAAACGGCACGCTGCTGGTATCAGGTACACCAGGGCACCGGACAACCCTGTGCTTCTGGATGAAATGGTCCGGAAACGATAAAGCTATGCCGGTGGGATGGAGCTCTGACTATGGGCTTATTTTGACATCTTCTCCTGAGCGGTTCGGTTTTACTACCGACGGTACCGATATTTTTGGCATCGATATTTCAGGCGGACAGATACAGGATACATGGCGCCATATTGCTGCAGTGTTTTCAAGCGACGACGAACCGGGTCACAACCAGCTTTATATTGACGGCATCCTTCAGCCATGCATTCAGCTGAATGGAACCTGGACGGATAGAACCGTCAGCGGCAGGCTTTATCTCAGCGGCTGGAATAACGGCAACGTATACAAGTTTGGCGGACTGCTGGATGAAGTCAGGGTCTATGACAGGGGCCTGTCAGGTTCCGAAGTGATCGAAGACATGAACCTGTTCCATGAATGTCCTTGATCAGGCCGCCGGCCGCGGGCAAAGGCTTTAGATTCCTCCCAGATTCCCTATCAAATCGTAGATGGGCAGGAAAAGACCTCCTATGATGATGGCAAACATGGCGCCTGCCACTATGAGGACGATGGGTTCTATCATTTTTCCCAGGGTGGCGACCAGGGCGGCCAGCCGGCCCCTGTAATCAGCTGCTATATACTGCAGCTGGTCCGTCAGGGTCCCGCTGACCTCGCCGATGTTTATCATCCGGCAGACAAAACGAGGGAATATTTCCGCAGAAGCAAAGGAAGCGGCAATGGATTCGCTTCTGATCAGGCTTTCTTTGACTTCCTTTAGTTTTTCTCTGTAAATTTCGTTTTGTGCAGATTCCTGCATGATCTGCATGGACTGGAGAATATCGATCCCGGCATTCATCAGCAGGGCAAAATACTCGGTGATAAAGGCAAGATTGGATGCCGTCAAAAGAGTTCCTGCAACCGGCGTTTTAAGCAGAATATAATCCGATCCCTTTTTAAACAGCCGGTTTTTTTTATACAGTGCGGTAATGGAGAAAAAAGAGAGCACCACTGCAGCCGCAATAACCAGGATATTGTTCTGGACTATTTCAGACGTTCGGATGATAAAAATGGTCAAAGCCGGAAGGTGGACATCCATTTCATCAAAAAGCGTGACTATTTTGGGCACCACGTAATAGAGCCAGAAAATCAGGCCCGCTCCCATTGCCAGGAATACAAAGGAGGGATAAAGCAGGGCCTGCTTGGTGTCGCTGATGATGGCCTGTATCCTTTTTAAATGATCGGATGCGTCCTTGAGCCGCAGGTCCAGCGTTCCGGATGCCTCACCGATGCGGATCAGGTGGAGTACGGTTTTTGGAAATATATGGCTGTTGGCTTCGACAGCTTCTGAAAAACTGCTTCCGCCCTGCAGTGTCAGGATCATGTCCTTGATATCTGTTTCAAAATCAGGCCGGGCACTGTTGATGGCGGATTCTTCAAGGGCGGTCACGATAGGAATGCCGGATCTGAGCATCATGGAAATGTTGCTCAAAAATTCAGCCAGAAAATCACGAGATACTTTTTTTCTTCCTCCGGTCCGGACAAGCTTGAATAAAAAAGCGGTAACCGGCCCCAGTTTTTTTACCGATATGGTGATGTTGCCGCCCCTTTCCAGATAGGATACGGCGGACATGACATCGTCAAAAGGCAGATTGACAATACTGGATTCAATTTCACCCGAAGGCTGCATCAGTTTGTACTTAAACAGGTTCATGAACGATATCTTCCGTGTTCTGCTGCCTTAAATCTCCAAGCACCCGGACCGCTTCCTCGACTGTCGTGATCCCGGATTTTACCTTTGTTACCGTTATATCGAACAGGTTACGAAACCCTTTCTCCCGGGCCAGGGAAACAATGTCGTTGATTTCCGCTTTCTGGTCGATCAAAATACCAATGGCTTTGTCCACCGGCAGAATTTCATAAACCAGGGTCCGCCCGAAATAGCCGGTATGGTTGCATAGATCACACCCTTTTCCCTTGTACAGCTTTTCAATCCGGGTGCTTTTCAGGTAGTTAAGCTCCCAGTCTGCCGGGGAATAGGCAAACTTGCATCCAGGGCAGATTCTCCTTATCAGCCGCTGGCTTACGACACCTATCAGGGAATCGGCGATCAGAAACGGCCGGATTCCCATGTCACGCAACCTGGGGATGGCTCCGATGGCCGAGTTTGTATGAAGAGTGGACAATACAAGATGGCCTGTACTGGAGGCGGAGATGGCGGTTGCAGCGGTTTCGGAATCCCGGATTTCCCCGACAAGTATGACATCCGGATCATGGCGTAGAAAATGCCGTATTGCGGTGGAAAAATGGTAACCGGCTTTTGTGTTGACCTGGGTCTGCCGCAGAAGGGGCATGACAAATTCAATGGGATCTTCAACCGTGAGCACATTTTTTTCAAGCAGGTCCAGGTTTTTGATGCCGGCATAAAGGGTGGTGGATTTCCCCGAACCGGTAGGTCCTGTGAGCAGGATGATACCAAAAGGTTCATTAAACAGTGTCTTGACTGTCTGGATGTCCTCGGGCAGAAATCCAAGCTCTTCAAGGCTCATGAATACTCTTCCAACCGGCAGTACACGCAGCACCATGTTTTCACCGTACGGAGAAATAACGGTGGAAACCCTGAAGTCATATTTGTTGTTGAGTACCATGCTTGAAAAATGCCCGTCCTGGGGGACCCTTTGTTCGGCGATATCCATGTCGGATTTCATTTTCAGGCTGGATACCAGGCGGCTGATCTGGCCTGGAAAGGTCAATACAGACTGCATGACTCCGTCAATACGGAACCCGATGTTCAAGGACCTTTCCATGGGCCGGATATGGATATCCGTGGCCCGCATTTTAACGGCCAGGTGAAGCAGGTGGTTGATAAGAACATCCATTCCCCGGGCCATTTCAGTGTCATTGGACAAAAGGCGGACCTCGGCTGCAATGGCCTTTTCAATTGGATTTTCCAGAAAATAATAGAATTTGTGGATTGCATCCACTATCTTGGTTTTTTCGGCAATGAACAACCTGGGTGAAAGGCCTGTGTTACGTGTGACCAGCTGTGCGGTTTTGTTGTCCGTTATTGTGTTAATAGCAACATCAACGGATTTGTCGTTGATCCTTACAGGCAAAAATACATTCTTGAGACATAAGTTTTTGTTGAAGCGCTTGAGTAAAGCCTCTTCGGGCAGCACCTCGTCAATATCCATAAAAGGAATGTTTTCCCTCGAGGAAAGCACTGTTACAATATCATGTTCAGTCACGAATCCCAATCGTTCCAGGACCTGTCCAAGAACCTCCCGGGTGATCTTTTGTTCCTGGAGGGCAAACTGGATGTGTTTTTCCGTGATTACCCCTTTTTCTTTCAGCAGCATTCCAAGCGGCTTGTTCTGTTTTGTGTCGGTCATTATGATCCTTTCCGGGATAAATGGGTTAACAAAAACAGGGTGTTCATATCCGGATACCCCGTGGGTTCAAGATCATGGGCGTTTTGAAACGCCTTGACAGCCCGGGTGGTCAGGTCCCCGGCAATACCGTCGATATTGTAGCGGTACACTCCCATATCCTCCAACATTATCTGCAGTTTCTCGATCTCATCTCCCCTGGCTCCCTGAAAATCAGCGGGAATCAAAAAAGACGGTTTCCAGAAAAGGCAATACCGGGCATTTTGTGAAGGTGAATCGTCAATGGCCAGCAGGTGATACAGGGGCCTGATATCATCAGGCAGTCCGTCCAGCACAACAAGTGCAAGCCCGGTTTCCTGCAGTATCTGTCTTGATACCTCTTCGAGTTCATTAGCATCCAGGGCATCTGAAAAGGCCTGCCGGTAGGATGATAGGTTGTATGCCTCGAGAAATCCATATACCGGATCATCCGGGGTCATGGTCTCTTCCGGTGTCTGTGGCTGTAAGGCGGGTTCGACTGGTGATACAGGTGCAGGTGATGGATCGGTTTTCAACGTGTCGGCAGGATCCGGGATCTCCCCTGTCACGATGTGAGATGGCTGGGAAAATGTCATGGGGTTTTGTTTCAAAGGTTTTATCTTTGTGGTGTAAAACAGGTATCCTCCTGCAACCCAGCCCAGGATCAGGATGGCTGTAACCAGGAGAAAGACAGAAAAAAAAGTTGAGAGTTTTTTGGATCCTGCATCATCCGGTTCTTCAATGAACACATCTTCGATATATTGTTTCCTGATGGTCAGGCTCTGATCCCTGCAGGCGTGCTGAAGGGCCTGGTCCATTATGATATTGATCCTCCTGAAATTGCCTCCTGACAATTTATACAGCTTGTCCAGGGCTTTTTTTTCAATGGCGATCCTGCCGTTGTCCCCTGCTTTGTTCAGTTTGAATTCAAGGTATCGTTGAACCTGGTCCCTTGTCAGGGGGGCGGGTTCTTCCCAGATGGCGATCCTGCTTTTCAACTGCCTGAGGTTGGATTTTTGAAGGGTCTGTGTCAGTTCGGTCTGGCCGACCAGGAGAACCTGGACCAGTTTTTCCTGGTCGGCTTCCAGGTTGGAGATAATCCGGACCAGTTCCAGGCTTTTTACTGAAAGGGCCTGGGCATCATCGATGATAATGGCGCAATTTATTCCGGCCTTGTTTTTTTCCAGTAAAAAGTCGTTGAGCAGTTCCATTTGACGGGTCAGGGTCTGGGTCAAGTCATCATCATCTATGCCGAAATCCTTGTTGATGGCGGACAGCAGCTGTGTTTCCTGGTAAAATGAATGAAGGATAAGGGCTGTCTCCACCTTGTGCTCTTCGAGAAGACGGACGATCCTCCGGGCCAGGGTTGTTTTCCCTAAACCGACCTCCCCTGTCAAAAGCAAGAATCCCTTGCGTGTTGTCATGGCATATACAAGGCGCTCTATGAGAATGTCGGTATGAGGAGAAGAGAAGAAATCCGTATCGTCAGGTGCCATGGGAAACGGATTCCGGTTCAGCCCCAGAAATTTTAAGGATTCGTCAATATTAAAGCTTGAAGAGACCAATCACACTTCCTTTCTTTTTCCCGGGCCGGCCGGTAAACCGGCCGCCGGTAATATCCGGTTTGTCGTCGATCATTGTGTCCAGGCGCTCGAACAACTTTTGAGGCATGCTGTATATGATTATTTTATCCGCTGTGCAAAGGATAAACATATCCTGATTCACTTTTGACCACCAGAGAGTGCGGGGCCGGTAGATATAGGACCGGCCAGTATTGGATTTTGGTACGCTGATCCCGCTTTTTTGGATACGCCTTACAAGGGTATCCATGTATTCCACATGATTATGCCCGGAAAATAAAGGGAAAGGAGGTTCATCTGCACGGTAACGGCTGACGGCGGTTTTCCATTCAAGCAGAAAATGGTAACAGAAGCGGGCATCCAGTGCATAGGTGACCAGACGGCCTCCCACCCACATGAAAAAAATTACCAGGCTGCCATACAGTATAAAAGCGGCCATCCTGTCTGTTGTCCGTCCTGGTGTAATGGCCATCAAAGCTTCCTTTTGCCTTTTAAAAACTTAAAGCCGGCGGATCAGTTCATCCACCCGGGGGCAGACCGGATGGCTTTCCCTGAGTCGGTACAGCCTTTTTTTCGCCCTGTCTGTGTGGCTTAACTTTATTTCAATGATTGCCATGTTCAGATTCGCTTCAAGATCTTCGGGTGCCATGTCCAGCACTCTTTCAAGAAGGCGGGTGGCGGATTCATAATTTTGGGCCTTGATATCCATGAATGCCCTGAGTTTTAAAAAATAATGGCTTTTGGGGTTTTTCAGTTTTGCAAGGGTGTCAATGAGCTCATCTGCTCGTTGAAGTTCGTTGTTCCGGATAGCAGTCTCGATTTCCCGGGTCATCTCTATGATACTGGCAGTGTGTTTCATCCGGGTCTGCTTGAGCGCCCTTTTTTTCTGTGTCTCAATTTCTTCAGGGGTGGCTGCTACCCTGGATTGACTTGATGAACGAGACAGGGTGGCGACGTCAGGTTTTGTCTCCCGGGTCCGTTCTCGTGTTTCAGGCACCGGTAACACCTGGGGTGGCATTGATGTGTGCCGGGTTTTGGCTGAAACTGCTTTGTCTGCAGGCGGCCGTTCTTCTTCTGGTGCCGGTTTCTGATACGGTTCTGTATTGGAGGGCGATTGCGGCCTGGGAATGAAAAGCTTTCCCGGTGTGGCTTTCTGGGTTACACGGCTTTTCGGCATTTGCGGCGGGTTGAGTAACGGGTCAGCAGGGTCAAGAGTGTCGCCCGGTGTTGCGGTTTTTTCCCGGCTTGATTGCGTCACCTTTTCCGGTTGTGTTGTCCGGGCTGCAGTAGGTGTGACCCTGGCAAAAGAGGCTGTTTTATTTCTGTCTATGTAGGATTTTAGAAAAACGAGCGAATAATAACTGAAAACCCCGAAAACAACCACAACGAAAAGGATAAGCAATGCACCTGCCGGGGAGAAGACAAACCGGCGAAGTGTGTATATATGGCTTTCACGAGAAATCCTGCCCGGCGGTCCCGGGGTCTTCTTCTTTTTCAAGGCTTTGAGCCGGTTAAAGAGAATGCTCATATTGTTTATATGACCGTGACGGTTAAAATGATAACCAGTTCTTTTCTCTCCTGCTTGTGGTATTCGTTTTTAAACAGGTAGCCGAGCAGAGGGACTTTTGAGATATAGGGCAGACCCTTGTCCTCCCTGTGGGTGACTTTGTTTATAAGTCCGCCGATGATGACAACATCGCCTGAGTTCATGGAAATGGTGGTGTTGATTTCCTTGATGCCTACCCTGGGAAGAGAAATGCTTTCCTGCCTGCCGACTGCCTCGGGGTTTTCAATGCTGCCTGCGTCAACATCGCTTTTAACCGGGTTGATCATCAGGGAAATGTTTCCGGTTTCTTCGATAAAGGGAATTACACCGAGGATCAGGCCGTCAAATACGGTGGACACTTCAATGTCTACGGTTTCATCGGTCGTGGTGGTGGTCGTGCTCTGGGCGGTGGTGACTTCAACGCTTTTCTTGTATGAAATGGAATCCCCGACGCTGATTACGGCCGGGCTTCCGTGCCGTGCCCTGATGGTCGGGTTGGATACTATCTTGACATCACCGAAATGCTGCAGTGTTTTTATGGCTGTTTCAAGATTGAAACTGCGGTTCATGCCTGAAAGAACCAGGCCGGACTGCAGGTTCCACGCGGCCTGGTTCAGGCGGTGAGTGGTATCGGATTCACTGCGGAGCAGGTCCCAGTCAATGCCGTACTCATAACCATCGGAAAGGGATACTTCGATAATCCGGGCTTCGATGAGTATCTGGCGTGACATCATGTCACGGAAATGATTGACCAGGCGGGTGATCATGTTCACAGCCGAAGGGCGGTCCCTGACATACAAGCTTCCGGACAGCCGGTTGATGCTGAATGTGCCCAGGTCTGATTTTACATTGCGGACCATTTCTTCGAGCAGATCATAGGCATTTCCCTTTTTGGACCCTGATCCCTTGAGTTTTACCGATCCTACCAGGCCTGTAGACTGGTCGTCATTTGCGCCCAGCACATCTCCGCCAATATCAAAATTGGTTTCAACATGGGTGTCCAGAAAATTCAATTTATAGATTCGTTCTGTAAATGCCTCGATTTTTATTATATTGTCCTGGATTTCATAACTCAGGTCAAAGCGCCTGGCCAGCTCGTTCAGCACGGTTTTGGCCGAGACATTTTGAAAATGAAGGGTAACTTTTCTGTCATTTTCATCGACCTGTTTCCCCATGATCAGGTTCATGCCCACGGTATCTGCCAGAAGGTAAAGAATGGTTGCAAGATCGGTGTCAACCATGGAAAATGATATCATGTGATCTTCAAGCGGATCATATCGGGGAAGGACCGGTTCTACTTCAATGACGACATCGGCCTTTTTTTCAAGCTGCCTGCGGTTTTTGGCCTGGCTTTTTTCAAGCGCTGCCGATTCGGTTTCCAGAACCCTGTTTTCCGGCTCAGGGGGCGAGGGTGCCTTATTGGTGCAGGAGATGATCGAAGCGCAGGCGACTGCCACGAACAGGGCTAAAATTAAATGTTTCATAAAGAATCCTTTTCATGACGTGCCGGTCCATTATTTTCCAGAACCAGATCAACCCATTTTTCCATATTGTTTTTTTGAATCAGGACCCTGTCATGTTCTATTTTTTTGATCCGGCCGCTGTCCGGAAGTTTTGCACCGCCAGCATAAAGGTGTCCGTCTATCACGCAGAAGCTGTTTTTTGGAGAGACAAAGGATAAAGTCACCTGGTAATCGAACAGATCGGTCCGGGTCTGGTCCTGTGATGTGCTGCCGGAAAAGCCCGGGGAACCTGATGAACCCTTCCTGGTCACTGCTGCTACAGGAGTATATCCGAACAGCTCAAGGGAGGCGTTGGCGGGTTCTTCCGGAGCTGAGGGCAAATCGGGCAGCCGGGGCTGCATCAGGTCTATCTCGTTGATCAGTGACTGCTGCACGACCTGGATATCCGGCAGGGGCCCTGACCCGGATAGTGTCTGCCCCGGCCTGGTTGTTTTGGCATAATAGATTCCGTAACCGGCGATTGTAAAAAAACATAGAAGAACAATTCCAAAGGTCAGCAGGCCTTGATATTTGTTTTTCACGGCAGGCTCCTTGAAAAGACCAGTCTGAATTCAGACCGGTTTATCAGGGTGTTGAACCGGCTGTCATCAATAGTGTATCCTTTTGTTTCAAGGGCCTTCAAAAGTGCCTGGTAGCCTTTATAGGCCATATCAAAGCCTGAATCGACTGTGCCGTAAATTTCAGTTTTGACATTTGTGGTGGTATAATTGATTTTAATGTTCTGTATGACTGCAGGTTCGAACATCCCATGTTCCACGTCAGAAAATATGGCGGCATAAGAAGGTGTATAGCGGCTGGTATTCAGCTTTTTTACAAATTCTAGAACTGGTTTGATCTCAGGATTTACCGGCTGGACAGCAAGGATTTCATTCTGCCGGCCGATTCGGTCAAGGGAAGCTGCAACCTTTTGCTCGAGCTGTTGCGCTTCAATGTCATACTTGTGATACAGCCAGAACAAGGCGACAGTAGCGATAAAAAAGAGCATTGCCGCTGTATAAGCTGTTTTTCTCAGGCCATAAAGCATCAGGTCAAGCCTTGAGGCCATTGAGGAAAAAACCGGTATCATCTGTACCAGTTTGAGAAATGAGACAGGCCGGGTTCCCTCCTGAAAAACAACCGGTTCCTGGGTTACCATCTGGCAGGACTTTTTGCTGAAAACCTGGTCATCTTCCGGTTCCGGCAGAGTTGCAGGAGCGTCGGCCCAGTTGATCACAAATATTTCTTCGACAGTTAGCTGGAGTTCCTCTTCTGCCGCCAGGATGTCACTTGAGACCATATCCCAAAGTGACTGCACCTGGTCGTGACTGACATCGAATGCGGTACAGCGGGAGGCAGCATGGATGCGGCCGGCCGTGCCTATCAGAAGATCGGCATACCGGTCATGGCGGAAGATCGCTGCTTTGCAAGATTTAGAGCCCAGTTTTTTTATGAAATGATAAAGCACCCGGTAAAGCGGAAAAACGAGAACTGTATCACCATGCTCCCGGATCCGGTCCATGAAGCGCGTATAGGTATGTGTGCCAACGGCGGTGAAAAAAATATCAGTGGTTTTAGGCCCCTGTTTTCTTTTCCAGTGGGTAAGGACGGTGACGGATTCGTCAAATTCGCCTTCCTCCTGGAGCTTTCTTGTTACCATTGTTTCGGCATATTTCACAGGGGCATCAACCGTCATGACCCTGGTGAGGCTCGATGGAAAGTCAATGATTATTTTCTTGTCACCAGAAATGGATTCAAATTTTTCAATGGCCCGGGCATGGCTACCCGATACTGCCCAGACCCTGTCATCCATTTCAATTATGTGGCCCTTGAATCCCATGGTATCATTCCTTTTTGATCAGGAAATGACCGTTGATATTGACCAGAAGGTCCGCCGGCCGGTGTGAAACTGAATCAGCATCGGTCATGTCGGATTCTTTAATCAATGCCTCTTTTTCCTTTTCATCCAGGAGCCTGGCTGACAGGAATTCAGGATTGAAGTAATAATAACGGGTATGGGTTGTCTGCTCGAGTATGGCGCTGAACTGATCAAAGGAAAGAGGTTCTTCGACCAGGTTTACGGAAAAGCTGTCCCATTCTTCTGTTTTAAGGCCCAAAAGTTCTGCTGTCCTGACGAAGTGATCCATCTTTGCAATCGCATTTTTCTTTTGTTCCAGTGCCTGGATGCGGTCAGACAACAGCTTTTCCTGACGGTTCAGCTTCGCCAGCTGTTCCTGGTTGACACTGAACCGGGTATAGGCCTGGACAAACAGGCAGCCGGCAATGATGAAACACACCCCTGTAATTGCCGTGATGACATGTGGTTTCAGCATATCAGATCTGTAAAAACCTTCCTGTTAGAACTGAAGCCGCAGTATACCAACTGATGCTGGTACGGGGACGGCATCAGCTGCCGGCCATGCAGCCATGGAGGCGCTGCCGTCTGGTGAATATAGAAAATCACCGCCTTCGCCATCCATCTGCCCGTCGATAATGTTGTCCCATGCAATGCCAAGTTCAGGAGGCATGCCGCTGTCGCTACTGATTTCTATATAGTTGCCGATACCGGAAAGATACTTGAATGCCAGGGTCAGGGTATAGTCCGTGCCTGCGGCATCCCGGTAGAGTCTTGCACAGGAGCTTCCCGTAGCGCCTTCAGGAGGGGTTTCAAGACCTACGGCTGTCAACTGGGCTGTCAGGTTGCCGCAGCTCGCCCAAGGGCCTGCGGGAGCGTTGCCGCAGTGACCGTCCCTTATGGAGTTGGTGTTGTTGGCCCAGTCTCCCAGGATCCATCCGCAGCGGTCATAATAGGAATTGTAGCTCAGCTGCCAGGACTGCAGAAATTTGGCGTACAGCTTTTTTTGCTTTGCACTTACAACCAGGTCCTTTCCCTTGACCACCGCGCCGATGATCAATCCGATAATGATCAGTACCACGGCCATTTCAATCAGGGTAAACCCTTGTTTATCAGAGGTTATCCTTTTTGACAATCTTCCGATCGCATACATGGTGTGCTCCTTGAAATTTAAGTTTCAAACATGAAAAATGTAAAGGTTTGATAAATAATAAACAATTATAATTTCAATTTTAGCACAGGCACAGGCACCTTACAAGCCTAATAAAACACCGGCCCGGCCACTTTTTATGTGGCCGGACCGGTTGAGGAAAAATCTATGTGGAGTTTGAGGGTCAGTACATCAGGTTGGGCAGAAACATAATAATTTGCGGAAAGAGCATCAGGATGCCGACACCGGCGATAACCGCGAGAAGGAAAGGGAAAATACCCTTGAATATGGCTTCAAGCGGGACTTCCGTGTCAAGAACATTCTTGGCGACCCCGTAAACCACATATACATTGATTCCCACCGGCGGTGTGATGACCCCCATTTCAGTGACCATGACGATGATGATGCCGAACCAGATGGGATCGTACCCAAGCTCCATTACGACCGGAAAGAAAATCGGGACTGTCAGGGTCACAAAGGCCAAAGCGTCCATGAAGCAGCCGCCTATAAAATATATGCCGATAACGACTGCCATGACAAGGTAGGGCGATATCTGCAGTTCGCTTACCCATCCGGCAATTTCAAACGGAATCCTGGTGACGGCCAGGAATTTCCCGAAAATTACAGCGCCTGCAATGAGCATCATGACCATGCAGGATGTGCGCAATGTTTCATAAAGAGATTTGACAAATCCCTCCCATGTTATCTGCCGGCGTATAATGGCGATGACCAGGACACCGAAGCATCCAATGGCGGCGGCTTCTGTCGGGGTGAACCAGCCCAGGAAAATGCCTCCGATAACCAGGACAAATACAATTATGGTTTCAACAAGCCCGAGAAGAGCTCTGAATCGTTCCCCCCAGGAGAATTTTTCAGCGCGCGGCCCCTGTTCCGGCCGCATCCGGCAACGTATGTAAATACATACAATAAAAAGCAGGGTTACCAGGAATGCGGGGAAAATACCGGCCACAAAAAGCGCTCCTATGGATTGTTCAGTTAGAATGCCATAGATTATCAGCACAACGCTGGGAGGCATAATCATGCCTATCCCCCCGCCGGATGCCACTGAGCCTGTGGCAAGCTCGTCAGCGTAATTGTACCGTTTCATCTCCGGCAGTCCGACCGTGGCCATGGTGGCAGCGGTGGCCGGGCTGGAGCCGCATACTGCGCCAAAAGCCGTGCATGCGGAAACCGTTGCCATGGCAAGCCCTCCACGGATGCCTCCCAAAAATTTATAGGCGGCATTGTACAGTCGCTTGCTTATACCTGAATTAAAGGCCAGCTGTCCCATGAGGATGAACAATGGTATGGTGGTCAAGTCGTAGGAGGCAAAGGTTTCATAAACGTTTCTGGATAGAAGAATCAGCCCGGCGCTCGGGGTGATGACAACACTGAATCCGATAAAGCCGACAGTCGCCATGACATAGGCGACGGGCATGCGGGTCAGGAACATCAGGATCATGATGACAATGCCGAGGATTCCGATCAATGTAGGACTCATAGGTACTTTATGCCTCTTTCAGCTTTGAAAAATCGTTAATTATGCTTTCAATTAAGGTTATGGAGAAAGCGAGCAGGCCGAATGCCAGCAGGTAGACGATGTAGTATATGGGAAATTCGAGGTTCATCGATACTTCGCCTGTCTTATGAATATCATGAGCATAAAGGAACATCTGCCAGGTGATCAGGCAGAACAGTACCAGGCTCAATATATTTGTGAGCAATCGGAGTTTGATCTGTGCCTTTTCAGACAGCAGCCGGACCAGGATTTCAACCCCGACGTGACCGTCCATCTTGTGTGTGTACGGCAGAGCCGCCGCAACGATAATCGTGGCCAGAAAACCAACAAGCTCCACGGAACCGAAAACCGGATGACGAAAATAGCGCCCTATGACATCCACCACGGTCAGCATCATCATGGCGGCCAGGGCCACGGCGCCAATGACTTTTAAAATATCTGAAAAAGTGTTCAATGGTTTGGAAAACGTTTTGTGCATGATATATCCTGAAAATAAAATATGGGATATTCCCGGCAGGGCTTGAAAAAACCTTCTGCCGGGAAAAATCAGTTAGAATCAGAAATGCGGTTTATTCAGCCAGCTGTGCATTGATAAAATCAACAACCGCCTTTCCGTCAATGCCCTTTTCTCCCATTTTTTTGATGTAGTCATCGACAACCGGGGAAGCGGCTTCTTTCCAGCGTTGGGATTCAGCGTCACTCAGTTCGACCAGTTCGCCACCCTGGGATTTAAGGAATTCCAGGCCGTCTTCATCGATCTTGTCCCAGGCCTGTCCGTGTTTTTCGATATACTCTTCATTGATTTCCTGGATAACTTTCTGATGTTCAGGTTTCAAAGCGGCCCACCTGTTTTTATTCATAAAGACTGCAAAAGTGGTGGTATAGGCACAAGAGTAACTGCCGATGGCATAGTCTACAACTTCGCCGAGCTTCCATCCCTTGTTGGATTCCAGGGGATGGGAAGATCCGTCAACGACGCCTTTCTGGAGCATCTGGTAGGTTTCAGCCATGGATTTTCCGACAGGGACCGCGCCCAGGGCAGCCTGGACAAGGCCGCTTGTGCCGGTACCCCTTAATTTGAGGCCTTTGAGGTCTTCGAGGGTTGTAACTTTTTTGTCCCGTGTATGGATCAGTCCGGGACCATGGGCATGGAGGAACATAATCTGGGTGTCGTTGAATTCTTCAGGCTGGAATTGGTTCAGCACTGCATTTGCAACCCGGGTTGCCTGGACGCCGCTTTCGTATCCCATGGGCAGGTCAATGGCTTCTGACAACGGAAACCGGCCGCGGGTATAGGCCAGAACGGTCATACCGATGTCGGCCAGGCCGGTGGCGACACCGTCGTAGGTCTGCGGAGCCTTTGTCAGGGTGCCGGCAGGAAAGTATTTGATCGTGATTTCACCGTTGGTTCTTTTTTCCACTTCTCTACACCAGCTTTCGGCCAATATGCTCTGGCCATGGGTGGGGGGAAAAAAGTTGGCATAGGTCAGGGTGGTGCCTGCATTGGCAGCATTGGGGCTGACAATCATAAATGCTGAAAAAAAACAGACAATTAAAAAGACAAGAAATGTAATTCTCTTCATGGTGTTGACCTCCTAAAATTGTTATTTGGTGGCGTAAAAAAACCTCCTGGTAACCAAAAATGCGGGATGCGGCCGGCTTACCTCCTTTCGAAAAACTGGTTTATCAGAACATGACTTTTACAATGTAACTATAAATCAGCTATAATACATAACTATATTTTAGGGCAATTCTTTCTGTCAAGGAAAAAATATGAAATGCGGAAATTAATACGGTTGACCATTCAACAACTATAATCGGGTAAATTGACAGGACAGTCCACCTGCCTGAGAAAAGGGAGGAAGACTGCGGGATTTGTGATTGGTTTTGCTGTATTTCCCGCCCCTGGCATCAGGGATTAATGCCGGGATGATCTGCAGGCAACGGACCAGTAAAATAAAAACAATTCTACCGTTGATTGGTCAATAATATCCTGACTGCCGCCGGGCCGGGCCGTGATAGAGCCACAGAACGGAAAAAAAGTGAATGGACTGAATTTTGAGCCAGTATGTTTAAAAATATCAATGAATTATGAAGCCGATATATGTGTAGTGAAAAAATGCTTGACAAATAGCTGTATTGTATCTAAATAGTATCTATCTGATAGCTAAAAATCATTCAAGGAGTGATTTGGCTGTTTTATTTATGCATGGAGTATTTCAAAGATCATGAAAGACAAAGATGAAACCCGTGCCGGCACAGCGGATCGTTTTTTTCACAGAAAGGTCAAGTTCGAGATCTACGGCGAGGAAATGATTGAAAAAACAGTCAATTCCAGCGGCAACAGCGGGCGGATTTATCTTCCGCCTGAATGGATCGGCACACGGGTTAAAGTAATTAAATGTTAATGAATCATTCTCAATTAGGAGGTCATTATGGGAAATATACCTGATAAAATCTGGACGTGGCAAATGGTGAACCCATTTAAAAAAGACCGGGAAACAGGAGAAAAGACTCCCGGCAAGCTGGAAAAGACACAGATCGATGTACCGTCTCTCAACCCGGGGGAAGTCCTGGTTGAAGTGGCGGGCTGTGGTATCTGCCATACAGACCTTGGATATTTTTATTATGGAGTGCCCACGGTGAACCAGCCGCCTTTGACCCTGGGACACGAGATTTCCGGAACTGTCGTGGCCGCGGCCGATGACGTCGAAGGATGGAACGGAAAGGAAGTCATCATTCCGGCAGTCATGCCCTGCCGTAAATGTGAACTGTGTAAAACAGGCCGGGGCAACCGTTGTCTTTCCCAGAAAATGCCCGGCAACAGCATGGGGATTTACGGAGGGTTTTCAAGCCATATTCCTGTACCGGCCATTGACCTGTGCGAAGTCAAGGATCGGGGAGGCATTCCTTTGGAAAAACTCGCCGTTGTCGCAGATGCAGCCACAACACCTTTCCAGGCGGCCAAAAGAGCAAATGTCCAGGTCGGGGACAATACCATCGTGATCGGTGTGGGCGGAGTCGGCCAGTACATGGTACAGGAACTCAAGGCCCTGGGTGCCCAGAACGTTGTCGCAATCGATATAAACCAGGAGCGGCTTGACACCATGTTGAAAAACGGAGCGGATTTTGTGATCAATTCCAGCGGAAAGACATCGAGGGAAATATCCGCGGAACTCAAGGCATACAGAAAGGAAAAAGGCCTTCCGGGATTCGGGTGGAAAATTTTTGAATCCAGCGGCAGCAAGCCCGGCCAGGAGCTTGGGCTGGCATTGCTCAGTTTTACCGGAAAACTGATTATAATCGGTTTCGGTCCACACAAGGTGGAATATTCCATTTCAAGGCTCATGGCGTTTGACGCTGAAATCATCGGAACCTGGGGATGTCTGCCGGAATACTATCCGGCTGTCCTGAGCATGATAACCAGCAAAAAGATCAATTTCGAGGAATTTGTACAGACCCGTCCCATGAGCACCATTGTGGAAAGTTTTGACGAGGCGCATAAGCAGTCACCGGACAAACGAATTGTTCTGGTGCCGGATTTTTAACGATAGAAAAGGGATAGGTGTATGAAACTCAAAGACAAACGAGCGATTGTAACCGGCGGCAGCAGGGGTATCGGGCGGGCCATAGCTTTGCTGTACGCTAAAGAAGGCGCTGACGTGGTGGTCAATTATCACTCCAATGATGCCGCGGCAAAGGAAACCGTGGCTGAAATTGAAAAACTGGGCCGAAGGGGACTGGCCGTGCAGGCTGATGTTTCAAGTCACAGCAGCGCAAAAGACCTGGTGGAAGCCTGTGTTCAAGCCTTTGGCGGTGTGGATATAGTGGTAAACAATGCCGGTGTGTCCAAACCCTCCATGCTGCTGAAAATGCCGGAAGCCGACTGGGACGCTATCATAGATATACATCTCAAGGCGGCGTTTAACACGGTTCAGGCCGCGGGTGCGCACATGAAGGAACAAAAATACGGGAAGATCATCAACGTGATTTCAACCGCCGGTATTTTCGGTACAATCGGCCAGATCAACTATGCTTCTGCAAAAGCGGGCATTATAGGGTTTACCAAATCCGCGTCCAGGGAGCTTGGCCGTTACAATATCAATGTCAACGTGATCTGCCCGGGTATTACAAAAACAGAGATGACCGGAAAGCTCCAGTCTGATGAAAAGCTGCGCAAGATTTATGAAGGCCGGATTCAGCTGGGCAGGTTTGCAGATCCCGAAGAAATAGCGCCTGCATTCGTATTCCTGGCATCGGACGATGCCAGCTACATAACCGGACAGGTGCTGGGTGTTGATGGCGGTTATATCGGATAAGCGAAATTGTTTTTATATTTATATAGTTAAAGTTTATGAAGGAGGAATAACATGGCTTTAGAGTGGATGCCAAGAGACAATGACCCAAAAGACCATTCCCTGCACCGGAATCCCTACTGGGGAACCGAGGCTCCGTCAGTGATCTTCGAGAAAAAGCCCCTGATCGACCCGGACGGCAACGTGGTTGAAGGTCTTTTCGTCGCCTGGGTGACCTTGAACAACCCAAAACAGTTCAACTCCTATACCACTGACATGGTAAAGGGGGTTATCGCCGGGTTTGAAAACGCCTCTCTGGACCGCAGCGTTGTGGCGGTAGTGTTTACAGCTGTGGGACCCTATGCGTTCTGTACCGGCGGTAACACCAAGGAGTATTCGGAATACTATTCCAGGCGCTGTGATGAATACAGCCAGTACATGGAGCTGTTCACCCACATGGTGGATGCGATACTGATGTGCCATAAACCGACCATCTGCCGGGTTAACGGCATGAGAGTCGCCGGCGGGCAGGAAATCGGCCTGGCCTGTGACCTGGCCGTTGCCTCCGATCTCGCCATTTTCGGCCAGGCAGGACCCAAGCACGGCTCATCTCCTGCAGGCGGAGCTTCTGACTTTCTGCCATGGTTCCTCACCATGGAAGATGCAATGTGGAACTGCGTATCCTGCGAGATGTGGTCTGCCTACAAAGTGAAGATGAAGGGCATGATATCCAAGGTTGTTCCCGTGCTCAAGGTTGACGGAAAATGGGTCAGAAATCCCATGATCGAAACCGATAATTATGTCAAGGATGGTGAAATCGTTTACGGTGAGTACAAAAGCGGCCAGGAGCTCAAGGATGCCAAGGCCTTTGTCAAACAGCACCAGCCAAACGCGGACTTCGAGCTGCTGGACAAGGAAGTGGACAAGATTACCTGGCGTTTTGCCAACCTGTTTCCAGGCTGTTTGATCAAATCCATTGAAGATATCCGCCAGAAAAAGAAATTTTTCTGGGACACCTTGAAAAACGACCACCGGCACTGGCTGGCAGCCAATATGTCCGGCGAGGCTTTCCTGGGTTTCGGAGCATTCAACACCAAAAAGATCACAGGACAGGACACGATTGATTTCATCAAGTTCCGCCAGAATATAGCCGAGGCAAAAAACTGGGATATGGACATGTTTGCCGAAGTCATGGGGACCCCCAAGGAATAACCCGGCTTGACGTATGGTGAATGTGCCTGTGTTTTGATTTGACATTCATCGGCATTTTTATAACTATGGTTCAAGGCTTCTATGCTTTGGGCCATAGTTGTTTTAAGGAACCTTTGCTGCCGGATCTTTTTTCAAAAACGGGCATGGCCGGACAGGCGGAAAAAACCGTTTTTTTTCTTGACACGTAGTTACTTTGTAGCTTATAAATAGTTACATTGTATTGAAAAGCATGTATTATGATAAAAGGGGAACTAAATCATGAGGTACGCAGAAACGGGGTTTAATTTAGAGGTTGACCTGTCCCGGGGAAATATTGAAAAAGTCGCGACTGACCCGAGGGATACCGCACTTTATCTGGGGGGCCTTGGAACAAATGCCAAGATACTGTGGGAAAGGGTAGGACCTGAAGTGGATGCCTTTGACCCTGAGAACCTGTTGATTTTCGGTGCCGGCCTTTTATGCGGCACACCGGCCACCGGATGCAACCGCACTATCCTGACGACCATATCTCCCCAGACCAAATTAATGGCTTTTTCAATGATGGGAGGCTTCTGGGCCCCGGAATTGAAATTTGCAGGTTATGACAAGATAGTTTTCAGCGGAAAATCTGAAAAGCTGGTTTATCTTTATATCAACAACGACACGGTGGAGATCCGCGATGCCACTCACCTGCACGGCAAGGGTGCCATTGAAACTGCGGAACTGCTCAAGCAGGAACTGAATGAACCCAAGGCCCAGGTGGCTGCCATAGGTCTTGCCGGTGAAAACCGGGTCTTTTACGCATCCATAGAGCAGGGCAGATCCAGCGCCAGCCGGGGAGGTATCGGTGCCGTGATGGGTGACAAGGGTATCAAGGCCGTCGTGGTGCGGGGTACAAAGGATATCAATATCGCAAAACCGGAAGAGTATATCGAGCTCTGCAGCGAGGTCATGGATTATATCAAGTGGCGTGAAGACAATCCGGTTCCCTTTGTAACACCGATCCTGGCCGTGCTGGGATCCCCGCAGGAAATGGCCATCCATGATGAAAAATGGCACACGGAGAATTTCTCCTGGGGAAATGCCAGGACCCGGAGAAAGGGATTCTGGACAGAAGACGTGGAAAAGGAATGGACCGAGACGATGGAAAATGTTCGCACCCGTCTCATATCCTGTTACAACTGTCCTCTGAAATGCGGGGCCACTTTATCCATGCCCGGCCTGCCGACCTACATGATGAAATGCTTCACCAAGCTGACCTATGCCATGGGGGCGTATTCAACCCTGGACTTCGGGCTGAAGATCGCCCAGAAGGCGACTGAATACGGCGTTGACGGATATTCAACACCACAGGTAATGGCTTTTGCCATAGAGCTTCTGGAAAACGGTATCCTGTCAAAGGATGATTTTCCCGGAATGCCCGATGACAACGAAGGCAGGTTCTATTACCTGCTGGACATGATAGTCAACCGGGAAGGCATAGGTGACATCCTGGCCAAGGGCACCTACTGGGCTGCCGAAGAAATCGGCAACGGAGCTCATGAGTATGCCCACAACCATATAAAGAAGCACGAGCAGCTGCCGCTCAAACTGTCCATGCTCAACCCCATCTATTTTCTCATGTACTGTACGGGTGAAAAAATGAATATCACCCAGATTGAAGGTCAGTTTCCACAGCACCCTTTCCCTACCAAAGAAGACAAGGAAAAATTTGTCTCGGACTGGTTCCAGGTGCCGGATGAAAAATTCAAGCAGTATTTTCTGGACTGGGAATTCAGGGGTGAAAATTCCATCCCCTATTATCCCACCGTCGAGATGACCTGTGATATCGTTGACTGGCAGGAACGGATGCACTATATAGATGACGCTTTAGGCATGTGTGCCGGCCTGTCCTCGTTCCATATCAAACCGCCCTATCATATCCATAATATCCCTAAGTTCATCAATGCAGGCGCCGGGATCGAAATGGATGAGGATACACTTTCAAAGGCGGCCAAACGCTACAGGACCCTGGTCAGGGCGATCAATATCAGGCGGGGACTGAAACGGGAAGATGAAAAACCGCCTGAAGATCACTGGAAAAAGCGGTTCCCTGAACTTGAAAAGGAACTTTTAGACACATACTACAGGTACAAGGGCTGGAATGAGAAAGGGATCCCCACTGAAGAATCACTTCATGATCTGGGTCTGGATTACGTGGCCCGGGATTTTATAGAGCGGGGCATTCTGGAACCGGCAGAAGAAAAACCGGTAGAAGAAACCGCGGAGTAGACAACAGACATTTTAGCTTGGAGGGCGTGAACCTTGAGTGGTGAAAAAGTTAAGAAAACAATAAAAACGATTAAAATAGATGCGGACAAATGTAATGGATGCCGGGCATGTGAAGCTATCTGTTCAGCGTTTCATGCATCACCCAAATACAGCAGCAGCAACCCTGCCCGCTCCCGCATAAAAATTGTCCGTGACCCGTTCAGGGATATCTATGTTCCGGTTTACGCCGGGGAATATACGGTGGCTGAATGCGCCGGCCGGGACAAGTATGTCATTGACGGAAAAGAATATGACGAGTGCTCTTTTTGCAGGGCTTCCTGCCCCTCACGGGATGATTTCAAGGAACCGGATTCAGGCCTTCCGCTGAAATGTGACATGTGTGAGGGCGAGGATGAGCCGCTGTGTGTAAAATGGTGCATGGTGGATGCCCTGACCCTGGAGGAACGAGAAGAGGAGGCAGAAGACCGGGAAAAACCCGAAGACCTGGAAATCGGCCTGGAATCACTTGCAGACAAGTACGGCATGGATAAAATAGTTGACGTACTTGAACGTATGGCTCAAAAGGATTAATGAACAAGGTCAATAAAAGGATTGGTAAATAAAGTGGAAACAATAGCCCCCTTCATAGAAGTGATCGATGAGATAAAAGAGGCCGGCGGTGACATTTTCAAAATGTGCTTTCAATGCGGATTGTGTGACGCGGTCTGTCCATGGAACCAGGTCAGGCAGTTTTCCATGCGGCGGCTGATCCGGGAAGCGGCTTTTGGCTTGAGCGAGGTGGAAGGTGAAGATATCTGGAGATGTACCACCTGCGGTGCCTGCCCTGCACAATGTCCAAGGGGAGTCAGGCAGATTGACATCAGTGTGGCCCTGCGGCGGGTCGCATCATCGTATGAGCTGTTTCCACAGTCGGTCAAGTCAGCCCGTACGGCCAGGGCCAGCCTGATATCCGAGGGAAACCCACTTCAGGGAGAGCGGGAGCGGCGAGCTGACTGGGCAAAGGATTTGTCTGTAAAACCCTATGAAGAAGGCATGGAAGCTCTTTATTTTGTCGGCTGCTACCTGTCCTACGATCCCCGGATGAAAAAGGTGGCGGTTGCCACAGCCGGGATACTGAACAAGGCCGGAGTGAATTTCGGTATACTGGGAGACAAGGAGAGCTGTTGCGGGGAAAGCATCCGTAAGACCGGCAGCGAGCAGGTTTTCAAAGATCTGGCCCGCCAGAATATCAAGACCTTTGTTGATAATGGTGTAAAAAAGGTGATTGTTTCATCTCCCCATTGCTATCATACGTTTAAAAATGAATACCCGGAATTCATGGTCAATTTCGAGGTGGTTCACATATCACAGTACCTTTGGGAGCTGATCGGCGAAAACAGGGTGACGCTGTCCAAAACATATGACAAAACCGTGACATACCATGATCCATGTTACCTGGGCAGGCATAACGGGATATATGACGCCCCGCGGGACCTGCTCAAGATCGTGCCGGGACTTGAACTGGTCGAAATGACGGCTTTTGGTAAAAACAGCCTGTGCTGTGGCGGAGGCGGCGGCCGTATCTGGATGGATACACCGCAGTCGGAACGGTTTTCCGATATCCGGCTGAAACAGGCACAGGAATCCGGCGCACAGGTGCTTGCAACCGCCTGCCCTTACTGTATCACCAATTTCGAGGAAAGCCGCCTTAACCTGGATTACGAAGATGTCATAGAGGTCAAGGATATCACCGAGATTATCAGCGATATGCTTTAAATCTATAGAATCCTTAAATTTGTAAGGATAATGAGGAGATGTAAAGTGGGAAACGACATATTGCCAATGGAGAAATTGCAGCAGTTTTCAGACAGCCCCGGACCCAAACAATTTGGAGATGTCATGGTTGTCGGCGGCGGAGTCAGCGGTATCCAGGCATCCCTGGATCTTGCCACAGCCGGTTTCAGGGTCTGCCTGGTTGAGAAAGGACCGAGTATCGGCGGGCACATGGCCCAGCTGGACAAGACCTTTCCCACGAATGACTGCTCGATGTGAATCCTGTCACCCAAACTGGTCGAGGTCGGCCGGCATCCAAACATCGAAGTCATGACATTTACCGAGGTTGAAAGAGTTCGGGGAGAAAAGGGCGATTTTCAGGTAGAACTGAAAACCCGGCCCAGGTATATCATAGAGGAAAAATGTACCGGCTGTACCACCTGTATGGAGTACTGCCCGGTATCGTATCCGGATCCTTTCAACCAGGAAATATCCATGAACAAGGCGATTCATGTATATTTTTCCCAGGCCATTCCCCTGGTGGCCTATATCGATGATTCCTGTCTCAAGCTCAAGGAAGAAAAATGCGATATCTGCCGCGGGGTCTGCAAGACAGGCGCCATTGATTTCAGGCAGAAACCCGTTGAAACACGGGTGAATGTCGGTGCCATCATACTGGCGGCCGGGATCACACCCTTTGATCCATCGACAAAGGAAGAGTACGGGTACAGAAAATACCAGAATATCGTAACCAGCATGGACTACGAGCGTTTGCTTTCTTCGACGGGGCCCTACGAGGGAAAGGTGCTGCGCACATCTGATAAAAAACATCCCAAAAATGTAGCATGGATCCAGTGCGTGGGCTCCAGGAGGGTTACTGAAGGGGACAACAGCTATTGTTCCGGTGTCTGCTGTACCTATACCCAGAAGCAGATGATTTTGACCAAAGACCATGACCCTAGTGCGAAATGCACGGTTTTTCACAATGATATCCGCTCGTTTGGAAAAGATTTTGAACGATATTTCCAGAGGGCACAGCAGCTGGACAATACGCGGTTTATCCGCAGCTATGCTTCAATAGCGGGTGAAAACCCGGATACAAAGAATATCAGGGTCAAGTACGCCACCACGGATGAAGGGGTCAAGGAAGAAGAATTTGACATGGTGGTCCTGTCAGTCGGGTTGAACCCGCCCAAGGCCTACCGGGAGATTGCAGACACTTTTGGTATCGAAATTAATGCCCACGGGTTCTGCAGCAGTGAATCCTCCAATCCGGTCCAGACAAGCCGGCCCGGTATTTTCGTTTCCGGAGCGTTCCAGGGACCGACCGATATTCCAGAATCTGTCTTTACGGCAAGCGGCGCAGGTTCCAGGACCGGAGAGATCTTGAATTACAGGCGTGGCAAACTGTCAAGAGAAAGGGTCTATCCGGAAGAAAAAGATGTCTCCGGACAGGATCCCAGGATCGGTGTATTTGTCTGTCATTGCGGCGCCAATATTTCCAGTGTCGTTAACGTCCCGGCCACGGTGGAATATGCCAGGACACTTCCAAATGTTGTCTATGCCACGGAACAGATTTTTTCCTGTGCCACCAACTCGGCCAGGGAAATTACCGATCTCGCTGTTGAAAAAGGTCTCAACAGGGTTGTGATTGCAGCATGCTCTCCAAGAACCCTTGAACCGCTGTTCAGGGATACACTGCGGGAAGCCGGGCTTAATCAATATTACCTTGATATGGCCAATATACGCGAACACTGCTCATGGGTTCATTCCAGGCAAAAAGAGGAGGCAACACAAAAGGCTCAGGATATCATGCGTATGTCGGTTGCCAGGGCCGCTCTTCTCGAACCTTTAAAGGAATTTGATCTGCCGGTGACCAAAACAGCCCTGGTAGTAGGAGGAGGAATCGCTGGCATGACCTGCGCTCTGTCCATTGCCCGGCAGGGTTTTGATGTTCATCTGCTGGAAAAGGCCGGCGTGCTGGGCGGCATGGCCAGGCGAATCCATACCACACTCGAGGGTCTCGACGTCCAGGCGTTCCTGGATGATCTGATCCATAAAGTCTACCAGCACCCGCTCATTCATGTGTCACACGATGCCACCATCAAATCGGTTGACGGATACCTGGGCAATTTCGAGACGGCCATCGACACCGGGGGGCGGAAAAAAGTCATCAAACACGGTGCCTCTGTGCTTGCCATTGGTGCGGATGTCTATACTCCTGATGAGTACCTGTACAATGACAACGAAAACGTATTGACCCATATTGAACTTGGCGAGGCGCTCGCCAGGGGTGAAGGCCGCGTGGTCAACGCCGGGAGCCTGGTCATGATCCAGTGTGTGGGGTGCAGGAACGAAGACCGCAATTACTGTTCCAGGGTCTGCTGCAGTCATGCGGTTAAAAACGCCTTGAAGCTCAAGGAAAAGAATCCTGAAATGCGGATTTATATCCTTTTCAGGGATATGAGGACTTATGGATTCCGTGAGGATGCCTACCGGGAGGCCAGTGAAAAAGGGGTCCAGTTCATCAGGTATACACCGGAAGACAAGCCGGAGGTCGAAGCGGTCACGGAAGGCGGTAAAGACCTGCTGAGGGTGACGGTGCCCGATCCGATACTCGGCCAGGTGCTGGAACTTGATGCAGACATCCTGTCTCTTGCAGCGGCAGTGATACCGGCGGAATCAACCCTGGAAACCGCAGGCCTTTTCAAGGTGACCCTCAGCCCGGATGGATTCTTCAAAGAGGCCCACGTGAAACTCAAACCGGTCGAATTTGCGGCTGACGGTGTATTTTTGTGCGGCATCGCACACTATCCAAAACATATACCTGAATCCATAAACCAGGCATACGGAGCGGCCGGACGGGTCATTACCCTTTTGTCAAAAGATACGGTGGTCGCATCGGGATCGGTGGCAAAGGTCAGTGAATACGACTGTATTTCATGTGGAGCATGCATCACGGCTTGCACCTATGATGCCATTGAATTTAAAGATACCCCAAAGGGAAAAAAGGCGTTTGTAAATCCCATACTTTGTAAAGGCGATGGAGTATGCAATACCAAGTGTCCCACCAGTGCCATTGTACTCAGGCATTTTACAAATGAAGAAATAGATGCACAGATCGATGCCGCTGCGATCGGAGAAGATATTGTCGAACAGATGGAAGCCGTGCTTGAAGAGGCCTGATTGAAAGGGTCAAACATGAGATCGAGCAGTCAATTTAAGCCCCGGACCAACGGGATGATATATAAGGAGGTTCCAACGGATGAGTTCAGCGCGTGAATTTAAACCAAGAATACTGGGATTTGTATGCCATTGGTGAGTGTACGGAGCGGCTGACCTGGCTGGAGTTTCCAGACTGCAATATTCAAATGAGATGAGGCTGATACGCGTCATGTGTTCCGGACGGGTGGATCTTGATTTTATCCTCCGGGCCTTTTTAAAGGGCCAGGACGGTGTGTTCATAGGGGGATGCAAGCTGGATGAATGCAATTATGTCACCCATGGAAACTATGATGCACTGGCCACTTTTAACATTGCCAGGAAAATACTGGCCCATACCGGATTGAATCCTGAACGTCTCAGGATTGATTTCATGTCCGGTGCGGACGGAAATCTTCTGGCGGAATATACAAATGATTTTGTGCGGCAGGTGACAGATATGGGTCCCATCGGTACAAGCGAAGGCATGAGTAAAGAAGAGGTTGTCTTTAAACTGGAAGCGGCATCAAAACTGGTACCGTTTTTGAGGCTGGCTGAAAGGGAGCGGCTCAGGGTACCGGTGAAATCAAAACAGACCTATACACAGTTTTTTGAAAACAGCGGGACAAACCGCCTGCTGGACCAGCTTATTTCCGACAATCTGGCCATCAGCCAGATTATGCTGCTGCTGAAGGATAAACCGCTTTCAACAGGGGACATTGCCGAAACGCTGGGATTGAATCCGTCTGATGTCTCACGGCACATGATCACATCGAGCCGGCACGGCATGGTATGGTATGATACTGAAAGTAAATGCTATGCACGCGTCCAGTGAACTTGAGGTGTTTGGTAAGGAAAAATATTAGGAAAGCGTCTTATGGAAATTGAGAAAATTGATCAGATCATTGAAAAGCATGACAAGAAAGCCAGCAATCTGCTCCAGATACTACTGGAAATTCAAGGCGAAAACAATTGGCTCCCGGCGAAGGCGCTTGGAAGGGTCGCTGAAAAACTGGATATCCCGTTGACGCGGATTCAGCATATCGCTACTTTTTACAAGGCGTTCAGCCTTGTTCCCAAGGGCCGTCACAAGGTTCATGTCTGCGTGGGCACCGCCTGTCATGTGCGGGGGGCCACCCGTATTCTGGATACAGTGGAAGAAGCCACCGGCATCAAACCGGGTGAGACAGACCTGGAGTTGAAATTCAGCGTGGAAACCGTGAACTGTCTGGGATGCTGTGCCCTTGGGCCGGTAATGGAAGTTGACGGAAAAGTCCATGGCAAAATGTCACCGGTTAAAACAGCTAAAGCCTTAAATACTTATGAGTAGGGGAAAATTATGGCGCGGTTAAATTCGCCTGAAGAACTGGAAACTTTCAGGCAGGAACTGATATCGAAAAGAAACCCGGACAACCCCTGCATATCAATCTGTGCAGGTGCAGGGTGTGTGGCATCAGGGGCAGATGAAGTCATCCGTGCCTTTTCGCAGGAACTGGGAAAACAGGGTCTTTCGGCAACCGTCGATACCAAGGGAACCGGATGCCCGGGATTCTGCGAACAGGGACCTGTGGTGGTGATCTATCCCGATGAAATCTGTTACCTTCAGGTTACGGCAGCGGATGTCCCGGAAATTATCGAGCAGACCATCAAGGAAAAAAAAGTAATCGACCGCCTTTTGTTTACCGATCCTGCTACCGGTGAAAAAGCGGTCAAGGAGTCGGAAATTTCCTTTTACAGGTCACAGGAAAGGACTGTTCTTTGCAATAATATCAAAATTGATTCCAAGAGCATTGACGATTATATCGCCCTTGGCGGATATTCCGCTCTGGCCAGGGCGCTGGGAAACATGACTGATATAGAAGTGCTTGAAGAGGTCAAGAAGGCCAACCTGAGGGGACGCGGCGGGGCAGGATTTCCTGCAGGCAGAAAATGGGAGGGATCACGCAATGCGCCGGATCCTGTAAAATATGTCATCGTGAACGCCGATGAGGGAGACCCGGGGGCATTCATGGACCGGGCCCTTCTGGAAGGCAATCCGCACGCCATACTGGAAGGCCTGATTATCGGAGGGTACGCGGTCAAGGCCGGAGAGGGATATTTTTACGTGCGGCAGGAATACCCCCTGGCTGTCGAGAACATCAACCTGGCCATAAAGCAGGCTCAAGCGTACGGTTTTCTGGGAAAAGATATACTGGGATCAGGATTTGACTTCGAGGTGATCGTGCACCAGGGGGCAGGCGCTTTTGTATGCGGGGAATCAACCGCCCTGATGACCTCGCTGGAGGGCCGGGCAGGTGAACCGAGGCCCAAATATGTCCGTTCCAATGTCAAAGGTCTTTGGGAACACCCTTCTGTATTGAACAATGTCGAGACCTGGGCCAACGTTCCTTTGATAATCAACCGGGGCGCGGACTGGTTCACATCTGTTGGAACGGAATCCAGCAAGGGTACCAAGATTTTTTCCCTTGTCGGAAAAATTGTCAATACAGGCCTTGTCGAAGTCCCGATGGGCATGACATTGCGCGAGATTATATTTACCATCGGCGGAGGTATCCCCGATGGTAAAAAATTCAAGGCGGTACAGACAGGCGGACCGTCAGGAGGATGTATTCCGGAACATCTGCTGGATCTGCAGGTGGGATTTGACGAACTTACAAAGGCGGGATCCATGATGGGGTCCGGCGGCATGATAGTCATGGATGAAGATACCTGCATGGTGGACGTGGCCCGCTATTTTATCGAATTTCTAACCGACGAATCATGTGGAAAATGTGTGCCTTGCCGGGAGGGCCTTCGCCAGATGCACCGGATCCTGACCAACATCACCCGGGGTGAAGGAAAACCGGGGGATCTAGAGCTGCTGGAGGAATTGAGTGAAACAGCTGTGGAAGCATCCCTGTGCGCACTGGGCAAAAGTGCTCCAAATCCGTTTTTGAGCACCTTGAAATATTTCAGAGAGGAGTACGAGGCCCATATCAATGAGAAAAAATGCCCGGCCCTGGCCTGCAAGGCATTGACTTCTTACTATATTGATCCTGAAAAATGCATGGCATGCGGTATATGTAAAAAACAATGCCCGGCCGGCGCAATTGACGGGGACAAGAAACTGATTCACATCATAAACCAGGAAAAATGCACCAGTTGCGGTACCTGCTTTGAGGTCTGCCCGGCCAAATTCGATGCGGTTGTCAAACTGTCCGGTGAGCCGGTTCCTGAACCGCTTCCCCAGGAAGAACGAACCATTAAAAAAAAGAGTAAGGCAAAATGAGTGACATCCAGTTTGAAATAGACGGAAAACAGGTGACTGCCACAGAAGGCATGACAGTTTTGGAAACGGCCAGGAAAGAAGGAATTGACATTCCCACTCTGTGCCACCATGAGAAACTCGAGCCGTTCGGTGCCTGCCGTCTCTGCATTGTGGAGGTGGAAGACCGCGGGTGGACAAAACTTGTTGTCTCCTGTGTTTACCCGGTGCAGAAAGGTATCGTGGTCAGAACCAGGTCTGAAAAAATTGACCGGATTCGAAAAACCATTATCGAACTGCTTATGGCCCACGCTCCCGACGCTCCTGCGCTCGTGGAGCTTGCCGGAGTATACGGCGCGGTTCCGGACCGGTTTGAGAAAGACCCCTCGTTTTGTATTCATTGCGGGCTCTGTGTGCGGTACTGTGCCGAAGTGGCACAAAAGCATGCACTCGGATTCGTTGATCGGGGCATCAACAAGGAGATCAGTTTCATACCTCAAATTGCAGCCAAAGAATGCCCTGACTGCAAGGAATGTTTTCCGCTGTGCCCGACATCCTATCTGCAGGCAGCCTATGTACTGACAGAATCCCTGTCATTCCCGGCTTCCTGACAGGTCAAGGAAAACGTGCCATTGAATTCAGGAAAGCACAGCCAGTTTTTCCAGACCAGGCGATATAGGAAAGGAGCCAGTGAAACCCGCGCTCTTGAATTGATTGGAGAGGAACCATTGCTGATCAGAATCGATGAAAAACCCTATTCCGTCGTAATGAGAACTCCGGGTGAAGAGGTCTTCCATGCGGCCGGGCTTTGTCTTGGAGAAGGCATTATTGACAGGGTCGATGATTTTGTGACCATGGGATATGATGAAAATATGGATCCTAATTTGCTGGATGTATGGCTGACTGCCGAAAGACTGGAAAAAGTGAAGATGCTTCTGGAGCGAAGAAGTTATATCAGCCAGACCAGTTGCGGTATTTGCGGCAAGAAGATGATGGAAGACCTTCAGCAGGTTCTGACCCCTCTGGTCAATGACAGCAGGGTGGAAATGGATGAGGTTTTTAATTTTATCAATAAGCTGTCCCGGGCCCAGTCCTATTATCCTCGAACCAGGGGGTCCCACGCAGCCCTGCTGCTGGACCACAGTCTGGCGACGCTGTCCTTTGCCGAGGATGTCGGGCGTCACAACGCACTGGATAAGGCTCTTGGAAAGGCGCTGATGGACAGCAGCCTGGACCGGGCTTTAGCGGTTGTACTTTCTTCCCGCATAAGCTACGAACTGGTACAGAAATCGGCCAGGGCAGGCATTGCCATCATGATCAGCAAATCCAGGCCTACCGCTCTGGCCGTTAGAATGGGGCAGTCCCTCAACATGACACTGGCCTGTTTCTTTGGACCATCTGAATTGACTGTGTTTTGCGGACAGGATCGCATTTTGACTGGGTAAAAAATATAATAAAAAAAACCGGTTTCAAGAACAAGTCACTGAACCGAAATCAGGAGGATAAATTGAAAATTCTTACTACAGCCAAGAAAGTTGTTGACGTGGAATTAAATATCCGCGTCCAGGATGGAGCCATTGTCGAAGACGGTCTTCAATACGTCATTAACGCATGGGATGAAAATGCCGTCGAAGCGGCGGTTCAGCTCAAGGAAAGCAGCGGGGCCGAGACCACCCTGGTCAGTATCGGAGGTGGCGACAATACTGACATGATCCGCAAGTGTTATGCCATGGGAATCGATAATGGTATTCACGTGGAAGATCCTGCACTGGAATCTGCTGATTCATCTGTTTTTGCCAGGGTGCTTCAGAAGGTGTATGAAAAAGGGGATTATAACCTGGTGATTACCGGAAAGCAGGCCCAGGACACTGATAACGGGCAGACAGGCATCATGCTGGCGCAATATCTGGATATTCCCTGTGTAAGCAATGTTGTCGCCATCGAAGTAATGGATGACACTCATCTCAAGGTCTCGAGGCTGGGAGATGAAGGAACCGAGATCCTCGAAGTCGAACTGCCGGCCGTGATAACGGTGAGTGACAGTATCAACGAACCACGCCTGCCGGCCATGCGCGGTATAATGATGGCCAAGAAAAAGAAAATCGAGACATTGGATCTTGCAGCACTTGGTACCTCTATCGAAGAAGTGGGCGGCACGGAATTGAAATCCCGGGTTATCGAATTCATGCCCATCGAAAAACGCAAGGCCGGAGAAAAATTTGAAGGGGAACCTGCTGAAACAGTGGCAAAGGTCGTCCAGCTTCTGGCCAATGAAGCCAAGGTCATATAACGCTAACCAGACGTATATTTCAAGGAAGATACTATTATGGCGAATATACTCGTAGTTGCAGATATCAAACAAGGTGCGCTCAAGGGCAGCACGACCGAACTTTTATCAAAAGCCAGGTCTCTTGGCGCAAATCCTGCCGTGGTGGCCGTCGGCCACAATATTGAACCGCTGGTTTCCGAGCTGGTGAATGCCGGTTCAGATACCCAGTATATCGCGGATGATCCTGGGCTGGAGATGTTTTCAGCCGGTCCGTTTGCTGAATGTGTCGCAGATGCGGCCAGGCAGTTCAATGCCGACATGGTGTGGTTCGGTTTTTCCGAGAGCGGAAAGGCTGCTGCCCCCCGGGTGGCTGTTCTGCTGGATGCCGCCTGCGCCAATGAAATAACCGGTGTATCCCTGGAAAATGACCAGGTCCAGATCACCCGGCCCGCGATTGCCAACAAGGTTTTACAGAAAATAACGGTTGACAGTCCCAGGCTGGTGGCCGTCGTCCGTGCCGGCGCATTTGAGGCGGACACCGGTGTCTCGGGAACAGAAAACGTGGTCCGGCTGAACGCACCTTCCCCGGATCTCAAAGCCGTGATCAAGGAACTCGTTTCCGACGCCAGCGGTGAAATCGACCTGGCAGATGCGGATATTGTAGTGTCTGTGGGCCGGGGAGCCAGGGACCAGGCAGGTGTAGACCTTGTAAAAGATCTGGCCGATGACCTGAAGGCAGGGTTCGGATCTTCCCGGGCAATGGTTGACGGTGGTTTCATGGCCCATAACAAACAGGTCGGGCAGACCGGTAAAATAGTTGCCCCTTCCCTTTATATAGCCGTAGGCATTTCAGGTGCCATTCAGCACCTGGCGGGAATGAACGGTTCAAAAGTTATCCTGGCGGTGAACAAAGACCCTGAAGCTCCGATTTTCAGTGTGGCTGATTATGGAATTGTCGGCGATCTTTTTGAAGTTGTACCTGTTTTAAAAGAGGAAATTGGTAAAATAAGGGGATGATCTTAAAATCAGACCGGGTGCCTTTTTTGGGGGAGATTCGTTTTTTTCCCCCGGACTGGACATCTTTTGCAAATATCTGTATAAAACCGTATTTGCAACCCAAAAGTCACGATTGAGGTATTTATGAGTCCTGTATTTATGTCTTTGCTGCTGATTGTCGGGCTGACGATTTTCGGCCGTACCATGTACAAGAAAATTATGTTGCTCCGGGCGCTTGAACCTGCCAACCGGCTGGACCGGATTCTTGAAAGAATAAAGCAGGTGATCGTCATTGCCATTGGCCAGAAAAAGCTGGTGGGACGAAAGAAAGAGTGGTCATCGGGCATTATGCACGCTTTGATTTTCTGGGGTTTCTGTATCCTGCTCATCCGCAGCCTGCAGCTTTACGGAGAGGGATTCGTAACCGGGTTCCAGCTGCCGGTTTTTAACGAGAAATATCTTCTGGGGTACCTGTATATGGGGCTGAAGGACATTATGGAAGGCATCGTGCTGATCATGGTTGTCTACGCCATTTTCCGCCGGGCCGTTCTCAAGCCCGAGCGGCTTCACAACACCTGGGAAGCCTATTTCGTCCTTGGCATGATCGTGGTGCTGATGATATCAGACCTTCTATATGACGGGGCCCGGTTCAACCTGGTTGCATTGCATGGAAACCCTGATCACCTGCATTTTTTCAACAACCCGCAGTACGGATCAGAGTTTGCCTGGACCCCGGTCAGTGTCGGGGCGGCCGGACTCATTTCCGGCCTTGGCGCCGATACAACCACCGGTGTAATGACAGTCATGTTCTGGACCCATATCATCACCCAGCTGACTTTTTTGAACTTTCTGCCCCTTGGCAAGCATTTCCATGTCATCACTTCCCTGCCCAACGTTTTTCTCAAATCCCTTGGATATCCCCATGAAAAAACAAAACTGCTGGATCTTGAAGACGAAGATGTCTGGGAAGATGAATCCCTTGGCATGAATCATATCCACCAGCTTGACTGGAAGCAGGGTCTCGATCTGTATACCTGCACGGAATGCGGCCGGTGCAAGGATGTCTGTCCGGCTTATGTCACGGACAAGCCCTTGAACTTAAAGGACTTCAATGACGATTTGAAACATGAACTGCTGGACAATGCAGACATGGTGATCGAAAGGGCCAAACTGGCGCGGACCATTGAAAAGATTGAAAACTCCGAAGAGGCTGAAGAGCTCAAGGCCCGGCTTCTGGAGATGAAAAGCGAAAAGACGCTGGTGGGGGACGTGATTTCAGAGGATACCCTTTGGGCCTGTACCACCTGCAGGGCCTGCGAGGAGGTCTGTCCTGTGACCATAGAGCATGTTCCCCGTATCATGGCCATGCGGCAGGGCCAGACATTGATGGCAGGTGTCTACCCCAATGAATTGAACGTGGCTCTCAAGGGGCTCGAGCGCAATGGAAATCCCTGGGGTATCGGATACGACAAGAGGGCTGACTGGGCCGAAGGCCTCGATGTCAAGACCATGTCAGAGAATCCTGATGCAGATTATCTGCTATGGATCGGATGCGCAGGATCTTTTGATGACCGCAGCAAGAAAGTGTCCAAAAGCCTGGTGCAGATTCTCCAGAAAGCGGGTATCAGTTTCGCTATTCTGGGAACAGAGGAAAAATGTACAGGTGATTTTGCCAGGCGCGTGGGCAATGAAATGCTTTACCAGATGATGGCCCAGGAAAATATCGAAACCCTGAACGGCTACAACGTGAAAAAAATCATTGCTGCCTGCCCCCATTGCCTCAACACCCTCAAGCATGAATATCCCCAGATGGGAGGAAACTACGAGGTCATTCACCATACAGTCTTCATCCATCAATTGATCCGCGAGGGTAAAATCAAATTGAACAAATCACTTGAAGGCGCATTGACTTACCATGACCCCTGTTATCTTGGACGGTACAACGGAGTGTATGATGCCCCTAGAGCCCTGCTGCAGGAATTGTCGTCAGATGGCATCACCGAGCTGGACCGGCACGGATCTGAAAGCTTCTGCTGCGGTGCAGGCGGTGGCAGGATGTGGATGGAGGAGACTATCGGCAAGAGGATCAACCTGGAAAGGGCCCAGGAGGTTGCCGGTAAAAACGTCTCCAATGTGGCCGTGGGATGCCCTTTCTGTCTGACCATGCTCGAAGACGGGATGAAGGAACTTCAGAAGGAAGAGCAGATCAAGACACAGGATATCGCTGAGCTGGTAGCCCGGTACATGGTGTAGCTGGCCGCACGCCGGACAACCGACCGTTTGCAAGTTCGTCAGCAGGACGACAGGGTGCATATTGTGAAAAAAGATATCAGGCAGACGGTATGGCTGGCTTTTCCCATAGTTGTCAGCCAGCTGGGCCAGTTGATGATGTCCGTGGTAGACAGCGTGATGGTCGGCAGGATAGGAGCCGAAGCACTCGCGGCTTCGGCACTGGGTCATGCATTGTTCATGCTGGTCATGATCGTGGGGATAGGGATATCCATCGCTGTAACCCCTTTGACAGCCATTGCTTTTGGCGCGGGCAGGGATGAGGAGTGCGGCATTATTCTCAGGCAGGGACTTCTTGTCAATACTGCGGCCGGAATTATTTTATGCGCGATCACCATCTGGTTGTCCAGATATTTGTATATGATGAATCAGCCCCCCGGCATCGTTGATGCTGCCGTGCAGTATTTAAGGGTTTTGGGGTTGTCCGTCATTCCGATGATGATTTTTCAAAATTACCGGCAGTTTGCAGAAGGGGTCAGTGTTCTAAAGCCTGCAATGATCATCATGCTTGGCGCAAACATAGTGAACGTTGCGGCCAACTGGGTGTTCATTTATGGAAATCTTGGTGTGCCCGCATTTGGATTGACCGGCGCCGGTTTTGCCACGTGTATTTCCCGAACTTCAATGGCGATATGCATGATTCTGGCGGTATTGGGCTCGAGCCGCATGGCGCGGTTTGATCCCTCATTCAGGTTCCGCAGGATTGATTTCAAGATCATGTCCCGGCTGTTGAAAATCGGGCTTCCCGCCGGGATCCAGTATTTTTTCGAAGTATCCGCCTTTGCCGGGGCTTCCATCATGATCGGCTGGATAGGTGCAAAGGAACTGGCAGCCCACCAGATTGCCCTTAATCTGGCATCTATATCTTTTATGGTGGTTCTCGGCATATCCGCGGCCGGTACAATCCGGGTCGGTACCGCGGTCGGAAAACAGGACGTGAAGGCCGTCCGCCGGGCCGGATTCACAGCCAGTTTTCTGTGCGCCCTTTTCATGGCGTGTGCGGGTCTTGTGTTCATTGCATTTAAAAATATTTTGCCATCTTTGTACATTTCCGATCCCGATGTGATCACTATAGCAAGTTCCCTTCTTGTGATCGTGGCTTTTTTCCAGATATCGGACGGTGTACAGGCCGCAGGACTGGGGATTTTGAGGGGGATGACAGACATGAAAATTCCCACGTTGATAACCCTTGCCGCCTACTGGGTGATCGGCCTGCCTTCGGGTTACCTGCTGGCATTTCATTTCAACATGGGAATAAAAGGGGTCTGGTACGGCCTTCTCATGAGCCTGACCGCATCAGCCGTTCTGATGATGCTCCGGTTCCACACAAACACCCGGCGCCTTTGATAAGCTAATTGCTCTATGCGCTGCCTGTATTTACACTATCTTTTCCATCAGCTTTCCGTCGTCAGGGACGGATATTTTTAACTTTGAATTTCACGAGTTTCAAATCCTTTCATAATTAAATTCTCATATCGATTATCTATATAAAAGCTGCCTGATATCATAAGAAAACTGATTCAAGGAGCGAAGATGATTCGAGCAGACCTGCATGTTCATTCCAAAGCATCCAGAAGACCGTCTGAATGGTTTTTACAGAAAGTTGGAGCACAAGAATCCTATACCGATATCGATACCCTTTATGCCAGTGCCAAGGCCAGGGGAATGGATTTTGTAACGGTGACAGACCACAATACCATCGATGGAGCCCTGGAACTGGTAGAAAAATATCCGGAAGACACTTTTATCAGTGTAGAAACCACAACCTATTTTCCTGAAAACAGGTGTAAGATTCATCTTCTGCTGTTCGACATCACCCCGGACCAGTTTGACAGGATATCGGCTGTTAGGCAGGACATCTACCAGCTCAGGGAGTTGGTCCGGGAAGAAGACATTGTATGTTCCGTGGCCCACGGATTTTACAGCGTCAACAACCGCCTGAACCTGGACATTCTGGAAAAACTGATATTGCTGTTTGATGTTTTCGAAGGCTTGAACGGAGCCAGGAACCGATATTTCAACCGGCTTTGGCTTGAGACCCTCGATTCGTTGACCCCTGAAACAATTCAGTTACTGCAGGAAAAACATGGGATCGATCCCATGAGCGATGATCCCTGGATCAAGGGAATAACCGGCGGGTCGGATGACCATGCGGGTCTTTTTATCGGTCAAACCGCTACAACAGCAACGGTTACCGGGTCAAAACATATTTTTTTGCAGTATGTCAGGAATAAGAAAACCCGCTGTACTGGTCGTTGTAACGATTACAAATCCTTTGCCTTTTCAATCTACAAGATTTTCTGCCAGTATTCTGCAGATGCTGGAAAGAATACTCCCGGAGGACTGCTTTCCTTTATAAATTCAGTGGTTTTTGAAGAACGCCAGAGCCGTTTGAAACAATGGCTTACACTGCGAAAGGTCAAAAAGGGGAAACAGATCAAGGACAAAATCATATTGAAATTCATTGAAGACGTATATGACTGGTCTCATCACAACACTCTGGATGTTGAAAAGAAATTCGACAATATTTATAAAAGCATGGGGCTTCTTCTGGATGAATTTTTCAGAATGCTGCTTGACTCCTTTGTAAAGGATTTTTCTAAAGGGGATATAAACAGGCTCTTCAGGAACTTGATGTCCTCATTTCCCGCCTTTTTTATCAGCATCCCTTTTTTTTCCTCGTTAAGTCATTTATCCCGGGACAGGGCTTTGATGATCGCGCTCAGACAGAAATACAACAATAAAAACAGGCATATACAAAAAAAGGTGCTCTGGTTCACAGATACTCTAAATGATCTCAACGGTGTATCGGTAACACTTGAAAATTTCTGCAGTGAGGGCCTTAAAAGGCAGCATGAATTGACTTTTGTAACCTGCTGTCACCACTTTGATAACAGGCAGAGAAAAAATTCAAAGATTATTTACCTGCCCGGAATTTACAGTGTCACGCCGGGTTTTTATACATCTTTTACCTTGAACTTTCCATCCCTTCTGGCATCCATGGAAATTGTCTACCAGCAGCAGCCGGACCGGATTGTCATATCGACACCTGGACCCGTGGGCCTGTTGGGTATGGTCATGGGACATCTCATGGGACTTGAATGTGTCCTGATCTATCACACGGATTTTTCAGCTCAGGCCTCCTGGCTTTTCAAAGATGAAGAATTGACCGGTCTTGTCAGGTTCCTGGTCAACAGATTTTATTCCTTTGGCAGCCAAATAAGGGTTCCGACACAGGAGTATATCCGGATTCTGGAAGCACAGGGATACAAACCGGAACAGATGAGGCTTTTCCGTCGCGGCATCACCGTGCCTGAAAAGCCAATGGATCCAGTGGCCAAAAAAATTTTAAAGGACAAAATGGGAATCTGTGGCGGCACAACACTCTTGTGGGCAGGAAGGATGAGCGGTGACAAGAATGTCAAGTTTCTGATATCGGTCTACCATAAAGCCCTGAAGATATGCCCGGATCTGAACCTGATCCTCTGCGGTGCCGGTCCTGATGAAAAGGACATTAAGGCTGCCTGCCGGAATCATGACCGGGTTTTTTTCATGGGGTGTGTACCCAATGACGAACTTATGAACATTTATGAAATAGCGGATCTTTTCGTTTTTCCCAGCACCACCGACACTTTTGGTATGGTTATACTCGAGGCCCAGTCCAGGGGACTGCCTGCCCTGGTCACCGATTCGGGAGGACCTAAAGAAATAATCGAGGACGGGCATACAGGTCATGTATTGTGTCTGTCCGATGAACAGTCATGGGTTCGGGAAATAATTCAAATTCATGAGATAAAGAAATCGCGTCCCAATGAGTATTTCAAGATGAAAGAAGACTGCAGGCGTCATGTCAGAAGGCGGTTTTCCTGGGACAATGCACTCGATGATATCATGGATGTAGGAGTGCCTGTATCAGGCGGCCAAAATACCGGTCTTTTGGAGCCTGCCATTCCCCCTGCAGAAGAAGCTGCCAGGGGAGTGGCCTGAAGGGATAAAAAATGAAGCTTCTTTATGGCATACAGGGAACGGGAAACGGTCACATCAGCAGATCCACAAGGATAATCGACTGTCTTCAAAAGCAGGGTGTCGAGGTGGATGTCATTTTCAGCGGGCGTGATGTCAAAAACCGGTATGACAGTGATATCATCAAGTCACCACGATTTTTCAAAGGTTTTACATTCAAAGTCAACAGGGGCGGCATTCAATTTTTTAAGACAATTAAACATCTGTCCTTATCCAGTTTCTATAGGGATGTGCAAAATTTTGATGCAAGCTCTTATGACATAGTGATTACGGATTTCGAACCTGTAAGTGCGTGGGTTGCAAAGGTGCACAAAAAGCACTGTATCGGGATCGGCCATCAATATGCTTTTTTGCACGATATCCCCATGGATCGGAAAAACCCGCTGTCGAAATGGATTCTCAGATTTTTTGCGCCCGCGGATATTTCTATCGGAATGCACTGGTGTCACTTCAACCGGCCGATTGTCCCCCCTGTCATTCCGGAGGGTATCGACAGGCCGGGGTCAACAAAAGACCATACCCTTGTCCTTGTCTATTTGCCGTTTGAAGATCGTCTACAGGTTAGAGACCTGCTGCTTTCATTCAAGGATATCACTTTTTCAGTCTATGCAGGAGAAAAAGGGGAAAAAGGATCCCGGGAACACAATATCGTCTGGCATCCATTTTCAAAGGCTGAATTTTACAATGACCTTGCAAGATGTAGCGGTGTTATTTGTAATGCCGGCTTTGAACTGCCGAGCGAAGCCCTGTCGCTTGGAAAAAAGATTCTTGTAAAGCCGGTCAAGGGGCAGTTCGAACAGGTTTCCAATGCCATGGCCCTTACAATGCTAAACCTGGGACAGTCAATGAAATCACTGGATAGAGATCATATCAAAACCTGGCTTTCCAGAAAGGATGCTCCGAAAATGAATTTTTCTAATGTGGCGGAGCACATCGCCATGTGGATTGCAGCAGGCGACCTGCAATCCACTGATCGGCTGGTCAAAAGGACCTGGGGCCTGGCCTGATACCGTGAATCAATTAAAAAAATGTTTTCTTTTTATATTCCGCATAACCGTCATATCTTTTCATCAGTCTTTTTTCTTCCATATGGCGCATGAAAAGAATACCGGGAATGAAAATCAATCCTGACAGCAGGCTCCATCCCGCCTTCATATAGATTGAATATCCTACAATCCAGCAAATAAATCCCAGGTACATGGGGTGACGAAGCTTTGAAAAAATTCCCGTCTGAATCAGTTCTCCCCTGTATCCTTCAACCCCTCTCATCTTGATTACCGGCAGAATACACAATATTAATCCGGAGATGAAAATGACCAGTCCGGTATACTGCATATAGACACAACCAGGCAGCTGTGGTTGAGGGCTTTCACACATCATGAACCAGGAAAGCCACAGTATTGCCATGTTACAGGCCATAAACCAGAATACCGTTTTTTTGCAAGGCGGCAGCCGGTCATTGTTCTTCAAAACCTCATACGTCGCTCTAAATAAATGGCATATCAGGCATACAGTAAAAAATACCACAAAATCATTTTTCACAATCCGCTCTCCCCTGTTTCATTATCTCCCATCCCATTACAATATCCCCCATATCTTCAAGGGCTTTTTCGATTTTCCGGTCAGTGATGGACGGATTTGATATTACAATGGATGCAAGACCGTGAGTATATACCCACATATTGAAAAAAATACGCTCGAGGGCTTTATCGTCAAGGCTGGAAAGTTCTGGTACACTTTTCATCTGTTCTATTATTCGGTTGATATCAAAAGGATAAATCGTGTCTTTGAAATTCAGGGAGATTCTGCCGGAATGGTACAGCAGATGATAAATCTCTTTTTCTTTCCGGGCCATTTCAATGGAGGCAAGCCCCATATGAATGAAGCTTTTTCGATTTTCACTGTTGAAAAAATAGGTTCTGGTCACATAGTCGTTTGCAGCCTGTATCAATGCCGAAACAAGTTCGTCCATATTTTTGAACTCACTGTATATCGGCTGCGGGGAACAGTTCAGGTGCGCGGCTATCTTACGTGCCGACACACTTTCGATTCCCTCTTTTCTCAGTATATCCAAAGCGGCTTTCATTATCTTTTTCCTTGTAATCTTTTTTTTGGGCGGCATTGTTTCCTCCATACATTACATATGTTATATTACATATGTAATATAACATATGTAATGTGTCAAGAGAAAAATTGTCCAAGTACAGGGTTATCGCATGTAAAAAATCGATGCGGCGGTCGGGTTCCGGTGACACCCTGTGCCGATCCCAGAAAAAAAAGGGGAGCGTTATCCGGCCAGTTCGGAACCGCAACAAATCCCCTTTTTTTTCAACGGTCCTGTCACAGGATATCACCGGAACCCTAAGGCAACTTCGTCCTATATTACTTATAATCCCAAAACAGGCATGATTTTATGTCATTCACCTATGTTCCACAGCAGCAGGTTCATGAAATCTCAAGATGCCTGTCAATCTATACCTGGGCATCCCTTTTTGGGTTTGGATTTACCATATGCCAACAGGGTGACGGAATACGGCCGCGGCGGCTTTATTTAGGCAGAAGCAACAAAACCCCACCTGCA
>CAYNHL010000014.1:0-44030 GCA_964397015.1 uncultured Desulfobacterales bacterium
GGCCGTGCCGTTTACATGGCCGTGACACAGGCTGTAAAAAAACAGAACGGCATAACTTCGGACAGCAATATCTTCTGGCGCCTTAAAAAAAGAGGGATAAGTATTTACGGTCTGGTGTCAGACAAAGAGGTATGCGACTGCAACCGGCCTGTTCATGACCTTGCCGCAGATGTGGAGCACCTGCTGCTGGATGCCCGGTACGAGGGTTTTGTCCGGATGGCCCTTGCCCTGGACGATGCGGTGGAGGCAGGCCTGCTTTCAAACCTGGAGGTGTTTGACTCCATGTGCCTGGATATGGCCCGGACCATTGCCGAAAAGCATATTGACCGGCTGCGGCCCATTGTCAACCGTGCCGGTGTCCCTGCTGTATCGGCAAAAGCCTTGAACGCGCTGTTCAACGGCATCTATTTCCGGGAGTACTGATAAGATGAAATCCTGGCTGCTGATACTGTTCTTTCTGGTGTGCCTGCCTGCCCACCCTGCCGGCGCACAGGGGCCTGATACCGGAGACAGTCCTTACCAGAGGGTGGTGTCGCTGGGGCCCCTGATAACGGACATGGTATACCTGCTCGAGGCGGATGATGCGCTGGCCGGGGTATCAAGCTACTGCACAATCCCGGCCGGCCATGCGCCAAAGGATATTATCGGCACGGTGATGCAGATGAATCTTGAAAAAGTGGTCAGCCTGCAGCCGGAAGTGGTCTTCGCTTCCACCCTGACCCGGCCCAAGCAGGTCCAGTCGTTGAAAAACCAGGGGATCAGGGTCATCAAGTTTGACAACCCGGGTAATTTCGAGGAAATATGCTCCATGTTCCTTGCTCTCGGCCGACTGCTTGGAAAAGAGACACGGGCCAAAGACATTGTCCGCCAGGCCGGTGACCAGGTCGCGGCCATAGAGGCCCGGGTATCGAACCTTGAACGGCGTACGGTCTTTATCCAGATCGGTATCAGGCCGCTGCGGACATCTGAACCCGGCACATTTATCAGTGATTACATCGAGCGGGCCGGGGGGATCAATATCGCGAAAATGGCCGGTTCCGGGGTATACAGCCGGGAGGATGTGCTGCGGCAGAACCCTGATGTGATACTTGTGGCCACCATGGGCTCCTCCACAAAGGCGGCGGAGAACGAAAAAGCCAGGTGGCTGTCCCTTTCCGTGCTGAAAGCTGCGAAAAACAATGAGATTCACGTACTGGACCCGGATCTCGTGTGCAGTCCCACTCCCGTGACATTTGTCCACGCCCTGGAGGTATTTTTCAGCTGCATCCACCCGGGGCAAGGCCCGGAGGGATCATGAGAACACAAACAGCCCGGCGGTGGGCCTTCATCGTCCTGGTCCTGGTCCTGCTGCTGGCGCTGTCGGTCCTGGTGGCCCTTGGAGTGGGCACAACCGTCATGGCTCCAGCCGAAATGATCAGGGCCGTTTTTCACGAACCTGACAGCGTAGCCGCGAGCATCATATTGGATATCAGGCTGCCCAGAGTGCTGATGGGCATTGCCATCGGCGGAGCGTTGAGCGTGGCAGGCACCCTGCTGCAGGGACTTTTCAGAAATCCGCTGGTCGAACCCTATACCCTGGGGATTTCAGGGGGAGCGTCACTAGGGGTATGCCTTGCCATCCTGCTCGGACTGCCCGGCCTTATGGGAGTACTTGCCTATCCATTGGCCGGATTCGCAGGAGCGGTCACGGTGATCCTGGCAGTCTATTCCATCGGCATGAGGGCCGGGCGGCTGCGCCCCAATACAATGCTGCTGATAGGGGTTATGATCAGCTTTGTTTCCTCGTCCCTGGTCATGCTATTGATGGCTATATCCAGGCATGATGACCTGAGCAGTATCGTTTTCTGGATCATGGGATCGCTGGATGAACCCAATGTCACCCTGATCCGTGTGATGATGGGTGGTTCGGTGGCCGGACTCGTTGTTTCAATGGCCTGCAGCCTCAAGCTCAACGCCCTGGTCCTGGGAGACGAACAGGCATTTTTGCTGGGCGTGGATACCGTTAGAACAAGGAAGATATTGTTCCTGATCGCATCAGCCCTGACCGGGCTGAGCGTATCCGCCGGCGGCATCATAATGTTTGTCGGACTGATTGTCCCCCATTTCATGCGCATGGTGGCCGGGGGAGACCATAGGATACTGATCATAAGTTCATTTCTGGCCGGCGCCTGCTTTCTGACACTGTGCGATGTCATCGCCAGGGTGGTGATTTCTCCGCTGGAACTCCCGGTGGGCGTGATAACCGGCATCATAGGAGGTATCGTGTTCATTTACGCCCTGAGCCGGAAAAAGGTGGCACTGTGACAGACGTGTTTCTGGATATTCGCGACCTGTCCTGCGGGTACGGAGGCATTCCCGTGCTCGACAGGATATCGTTCAGCGTGAGAAAAGGGGAACTGGCCACCATAATCGGGCCCAACGGTGCGGGAAAAACCACCCTTCTCAAGAGCATTCCCGGCCTGGTTTCCCCCATGGCCGGTGAAATCCTTCTCAGCGGGAAGGACATTCACGCCATGCCCCCGGCCCAACGGGCCCTGAAAGTCGCCGTGGTCCTGCAGGCCATGGAAAGCGTCTACATGACGGTCGAAGAGTATGTGCTGCTGGGACGGCTTCCTTTTTTCAAGCCATACCAGTATTTTGAGGATAAAACCGATCTGGATGCTGCGAGGACATACATGGAGTTTACCGGCATTGCCCATTTGCGGTCGAGTGCGCTCAGCGAGATCAGCAGCGGGGAGCGGCAGCTTGCGACCATTGCACGAGCCCTGGTCCAGGAACCGGAGCTGCTTTTGATGGATGAACCCACAGCCCACCTGGACATTTCTCACCAGGCCCTTATCCTGGAGCTCGTGACAACCATGGCCGCGTCAAGGAGAGTGGCCGTGGTCATGGTCCAGCACGACCTGAACCTGGCATCCGAATATTCAGACCAGGTGATACTTCTGGACAAGAAGAGCCGTTCCCTGTATGCCTGCGGTGCGCCGAAGGCGGTCATAACCCGGGAAAACATCAGGGCGGTGTACGATACCGACGTGGCCATAGAGACCAACCCCCATTCATTGAAACCCGGGGTGTTTATAAGAAAGAACCTGGACAAAGGAAGGTAGAATGATCGATATTTTTCAAAACGGCGGTATTATAATGTATCCGCTTCTGGCATGTTCTTTGATATCGTTGACCCTGATCATTGAAAGAGCCGTGTTCTGGGCCGGTGCCGGCATGGGCCGCCGCAGGGACCTTGTGGACCGGGTGCTGGAACTTGCGGCAGAAGAAAACTGGGAACAGATCCGGCAGATTACCACCGGGTCCAGAAACTACATGGTCCGCATCCTGGTCAGCGGAATCCTGCACCGGGAATATTCACCGGTAAAGGCAATGGAAGCTGCCGCAGCGGATGAAATCTACAAGATGAAGAGATTCATGGGCGTGCTGGATACCATTATCACGGCAGCTCCCCTGCTGGGCATCCTGGGAACGGTGGTGGGGATCATCGAATCCTTTGACATGCTCGGGGTATCGGGCATAGAAAATCCCCAGGCGGTCACCGGGGGCATTGCAAAAGCCCTGATAACGACCGCTTCAGGTCTTGCCATCGCCATTGTGACCGTCTTTCCCTATAATTATTTCAATTCCCGGATCGAGCGTGCCGCCCAGGTCATTGAAAAATACGCTACAACCTTTGAACTCATGCATGAGCGCAAAATGGCCGGTCATGACAATGAAAAAGCCCGGTAGACAGATGAAAGTACAGATGCCGCATATAAAAAAACCCAGGATCGAAATGCTGCCCCTGATCGATATCGTGTTTCTCGTGCTGGTGGTTTTCATCTATTCCATGCTCTCCATGTCGGTCCATTACGGCATGCCGGTTCTCCTGCCTGTGTCCGCCACGGTTGAACCGGAAAAACAGCTGGAACTGTCCATCACGGTCAGGGACGAGAACACGGTTTTCGTGGATGATCTGCCGGTGGACCCGGACGACCTGACCCGGATTCTCCGGGACCTGACCCGGGATGAAACCGACCCAGGGGTTCTCTTGTTCGCAAGAAAAACAGTTTCCTACCAGACCCTGTTTCATGTACTGGACCAGGTAAAGCTGGCCGGAATTTCAAACATTTCCCTGCAGGCAGAGTTAGAGCGCTGAATGAAACGGCTGTTAATTTCCGCCTTTGCGGCACTGGTAATTCACGTGGCTGCATTTGCCGTCATGCCCGGTTTCCGGCAGGCTGCGAACCATGAAACCTTAAGCGGCGTAACCCCTATTGCCGTTACCATCTATCACAAAACACCCGATCCAGAACCAGAACCCGATCCCGAACCGGCACCGCCCTCTCCTGAACCAACAATTGAACCGGATCCTGAACCTGTCCCAAAATCAGCTCCTGAACCGGCTTTTGAACCTTTTGTCGAACCGGTTCCGCAGCCCCCAGAGGAGCCGCCGCTTGAAACAGAACCTGAGCTTGAAACAGAGCCTGAAATGACCGTTGAAAAAAAAGCTGAAAACAAGCCGGTACCCCATATTTCAGCATTGCCCAAAAACAAGCCGCAGGTCACTGAGGAGCCGGTGCCAGACCCGCCTGTTTTATCAAGGGAGATACAGCCTGAAAAACCGGCCCTGGATGAATCCGGACCCGAACCGGCTGATTCCGCTCCGGCGCCAAAGACTGGTCCCTCGCCACAGACACAGGATTTGCAGGCAGCCAATCCAGTACCGGAAAAACAGCCGGAACCGGCTGTGGTCAAAACACAGGCCGTTCCGCTTTACAAGGAAAATCCCCCGCCCCGGTATCCCAGGAACGCCAAGCGCCGGGGGTATTCAGGCACGGTTATGCTCAAGGTGTTCGTAACGGCGGACGGTGATCCGCAAAATATTGTCGTTGACGGGTCAAGCGGGCATGACAGTCTGGACAGGGCAGCCCTGGATGCGGTAAGAACCTGGCAGTTCGAGCCCGGCAAATTGGACGGTGTTCCCATGGGCATGTGGGTGAAAATACCGGTTATATTCCGCCTGAACTAAAAAAGCTGTCTTTGGGGTGATAAAGGTTTTGTCCGGGGTTTCCTAACCGGTTTTGGGCTCGATGTCAAATTCCAGGCGCAGTGTATTGTGTCCATCTTCCCTGCTGTAGTATATGCGGTCGGCAATCTGCCTGACTAGAAAAACGCCCAGTCCCCCGGGTTTTCTCTTCTCAAGGCCGGCGCTTGTATCAGGCGGTTCGCTTTTAAGTGGATTGAACTCCGGGCCGTTATCCTTGAAGGTCAATACCGCGTGATCGTCATGCACTGCCGTTGCAACCAGGAGTTCGCCTTCCGGCCTGTCCCTGAGCCCGTACTTGATGATGTTTACGCTGATTTCCTCCACCACGAGATCGATTTTCAGGCACCTGCCCGGGTCGTTGATGTGGTCTGCGAGACTTTCATTGACAAAGGCCTGGATTCCATGGACGGATTCCAGCTCGGGGATGAAGGATTTGTGACCCATTTTCAGGCTGTCCGTTCCCCCGGATCAGTTTTCATCGATCCGGGCCTGGGCGGTTTCGAGGTCTTCATATACGGTTATGAACGCATTGAAACCTGCCATTTCGATAATTTCCAGGACGTTCTCCGTGGCACTGCAAAGACAGAACCTGCCATTGTCGTAAAGCTGTTTTGCAATGACCACCAGGACCCTGAGTCCAGCGCTGCTGATATATTCAACCCCGCCAAGGTTGAGGATGATGTGTGTCTCTCCCTGGTCCAGGAGGGTAAGAAGCGAGTCTTCAAGTGAATCTGAAGTAACGGCATCGATCCGTCCCGATGCCGTTACGATCGCACATGTGTTCTGTTTTTCGACCGATATATCAATGCCCATTGAAAATAACCTCCCGGCTGTCAAATCGATTCGTACCTGCCTGCAGTTTAACCGGCTTGTCGTTATGTATGTTGCCGGGCATTTTTAAAATGCACCGCCTTTTTGATTTAAAAGTTATACTGTTTTTGCAAAGAATTCAAATAAAATCTTGATGAAACCCGTTATTATACCGGCTGTCACAGGATGGATCAAAATAATATTCATTGACAGGCAGTTGATTATATATTAAACCAAATACAATAATGAGTTCGATATAAAAGTCATCTTGCTCAAGCTGCTTCAATTTCTACAACTAATTGTGATGGAGTATTAAGCATGAGAAAAGAGAGCTTAAACTGTTTTCTCCCGGCAAAGTTTATTGCGCTTCTGGTCGTTGGGCTTTGTTTGTATTCCTGCGGTGCCAAGGAACCCAAACCGGAGCCCGAATGGGTGTACGAGCCCCAGGGCATTCACATTTCCTGCCAGGCGGATGACATGCTCAACGAGTTCAACGGGTCTTCCCATGCACTCCAGGTTGTCATCTACCAGCTTGACAACATCAACAAGTTTTCAGAACTTGCCGAATACAAGGATGGCCTCAAGGTCCTTCTCAAGGCACAGAACTTCGATCCGAGCGTGCAGGCAGTCAAAAAGGTGTTCATCGATCCCGGCCAGGCCACGCGGATAGTTCTGGACAGGGCGGAGAAAAGCCGCTGGGTAGCCATTGTCGCAGGTTATTTTGATTTGACGCCGGGCAAGGCAACGGTATTTTTTGAAATCCCCCACAAAGTGGAAAAACAGGGGATGATTTTTTTCAAAAAAGAAGTTGCGGTCATCGAAGATCTGAAAATCAATCTTTTGCTCAAAGAACACAGTCTCACAGGGATTTTACTGGATGAATAACGCTGAGAAACCTATTTTATGGCATCATGGCCTTTTCCTTCAACCCCAGCATTTCCAACAGAATGATATATTCTCAAGGTCCCTTTTAATACCCCACAACAGGTACCACACTCCTTTTTTCTGGGGCAGCCGCAACATGAAAATCCAGGAAGCGGCGCTCTCCCAGAGGGTTATCGAGATTCAAGCATGCGAGCTGATCTTCCAGGACGGCACCTGGGTTCAATTTCCGGGAAACGCGGTCATTCAACCCCGTTCATTCAAGGATATCTCCTTTGATGTCGAAGGGGACAAGCCTATGACGGTTTATATCGGCATGAAAAAATGGAATCCCTATGACAGGAACATGACCAACCTGGAAGCCACACAAAGTATGGAAACCACAGGTACCCGGTATGTATCCCCCATTGAACCCGAGCCAGTCACCGATATCCATGAAGGCGGGGAAAAGACCGGTATCCGGAAAATGTCGTATGTCCTGAAGCTTTTCTGGGACCATGAAATCGAGCAGTACAACGATTATTTCCATATCCCGGTGATGCAGCTGGGCCTTGACGAGGATACAGTTACGGTATCCGAACGCTTCGTTCCCCCGGTATTTCTTGTTTCCAGCTCCGACAACCTTTTGCAGATGCTCAAGAGCCTGAGAGAAAGCATGATTTCCAGGTGCCGTGTGTTTGAATCTTACAAGCTGGCCCAGGGATTCCAGTCCTCGGATTTTGATGCGCATTTCATCCCGCACCTGCTTGTACTGAACGCATTGAACCGTTCACTTCCCGTCCTGAACCACATGATCGAAATAGCAGACATTCACCCACAGGCCGCCTACCTGGCCCTGCGGCAGATCGTCGGCGATCTGAGTACATTTTCGGACCGTATCAATGCGCTGGGCTACTTGAAAGACGGGACCTGCCTGCTGCCGGAATACGACCATGAAAATATTTTCCAGTGTTTTGAAGAGGCCCACCTGCTGATTTCAGAACTGCTCAGGGGCATATCACTGGGAGGAGAAAGCATATTCAGCATGACCCGGCAGGGGGACTGCTTCACGGCACGTATCCCGGTCGACGAGTTCAGGGATCATTACATGTATTTTATTGTATTGAAGAGCACCGGTGAATCAGACACCATTTTGAACGACATGCACAACCTGGTTAAAATTGCGCCGCCGGGTCAACTGGACAGTATGATTTCAAGGGCGCTTCCAGGTGTTCCCATTCGGCACCGGCTTGTTCCGCCGCCGGGAATGCCCAAGCGGTCGGACACCTATTATTTCAGGGTCGATGCCAAGCATCCTCTCTGGGAGGAGATCAAGCGTTCGGGCGATATTGCGCTTTTCTGGGACAACGCTCCTGAAGATGCTGCGATCGAAATTGTGATTTCACAAATTTAAAGGGCTTATCATCCATGGAAACGTCAGCTGTCGATTGCGTTACGGAATTGTTTGCCTACACCTACCACCTGGTTGAAGTGCTGGCAGACGAGCAGCCTGAATACGAAAAAGTGTCGGCAACATATGCCACCCTGATCTCAAGGGCAAGGGCCTGCGGAAAATCAGCCGGGATCCAGAAAACGGAGTTTGACAATGCCCTGTTCGCAGTTTTCGCATGGGTGGACGAGGCGATTCTTGCCACCGGGTGGCAGCACAGGAACGAGTGGATCAGGAACTCGCTCCAGAAAAAATATTACAACACCACAAGTGCCGGCACACAATTTTTTGAACGTCTCGACAAGCTGAAGCCTGAAGACAGCTCGGTGCTGGAAGTGTATGACTACTGCCTGGCTTCGGGATTCAAAGGCTGCCTGTACGAACCATATCAGCAGGAAAAGCTCGACAGCATCAAAAAAAATACATTCAAGAAATTATACGGTGAAACAGATTTTGAAATCCCGGATGTACTGTTCCCGGAATCCGGAACCATTGATTTCGACCGGCGTCTCAAACGAAAAAGGTGGAAGGGAATGTCGAGCTCGACTTCCCTTTGGATACTTGTTCCGGTCCTGCTCTTTGTGGCCCTGTATTATTTTTTCAATGAAAGACTGATCAGTATCATTCAGGACACGGGTATCCTGATACAGTGAAATACAATTTGAAGAATGTGATGACCGGCATATGAAAAAAATTTTAAAAGCGGTATGGATATTGTTTCTGTTTTGTCTGCTTGTGCTGATACTGGCTGCAGCCGGGTACTGGGTGCTGGCTGTCAAGGGATGGCCGTGGTGGATTGCCGTGATAGTCGCCGTATCCAGTGTCGGTGTGGTTCTCGGGGTGTTTGCCGTTAAAAAATACCTGGTCAGGCGAAACGAAAAGAAGTTTGTCCAGAGTATCATTCACCAGGAAGCATCCATCGATGAGCGGCCGCCTGATGAAGAAAGCTACAGCCTTGCCCAAATGCAGGCGCAATGGAAAGAATCCATTGAAAAACTGAAAAAATCCCATTTGAGAAAACTGGGCAACCCCCTTTACGTACTCCCCTGGTACATGATGCTCGGAGAATCACGGTCCGGAAAAACATCGGCCATCAAGAATTCGAACTTAAGCTCCCCCTTGACCGATGTTTCCGGGGCCGCCATTGTTTCAGGCACGAAAAACTGTGACTGGTGGTTCCTCGAGCAGGCCATCGTACTGGATACCGCCGGGCGTTATACAATTCCCATTGCAGAGGAAGCCGACAAAAAAGAGTGGCAGCAGTTTCTGACCCTGCTGGCAAAGTATCGTAAAAAAGAGCCGATAAACGGCGTCATCGTCACTGTGGCCAGCAATGACCTCTTGAACGAAGATACCGTTGACCTGAGTGAAAAGGCCAAGAGCATCCGTCAGCGCATAAACCAGATGATGCGCATCCTCGGGGCCAAATTTCCGGTTTACCTGCTTGTAACCAAGATGGACCTTGTAAATGGATTCACAGATTTCTGTGATTATATACCGGAGCAGCGCATCACTCAGGTCATGGGGTTTTCAAACGAAAACGGTTCCGGCAGCAGTCTCGAGATTCTGGAACGGTGCATGTCAGCCATCTACAGCCAGATCCGGTCCTTAAGATCCATTTTCATTCATAACAGGATAAACAACCACGCCATTTCATTTTCAAATGAATTTTTGAAATTGAAGCCTGGACTCGAAACCTATGTGCAGACCCTTTTCGGTGATGATATCTACCAGGAAACCCCCCGGTTCAGGGGCATCTATTTTTCAAGCGCCTGCCGCAAGGGAACCCCTGAATCCGGCTTTTTGAAAGAAACCGGCATTGTATACAACAATGAAGAGGCCCCGGACAAAAACAAGGGCTTTTTTTTGAAAAGTTTTTTCAGCGCCATTCTGCCAAAGGACAGGAATATTTTTACGCCCCTGACAGAATTCATCATGTGGCGCCGGACTACTCTGAGCCTGGGCATTTTTTCCCTGATGCTGCTGTGCCTTGCCATGAGCGGGCTGCTTTTCTTCTCTTACACCAATAATCTCAAGGCGCTTGACCAGTTTGACGCCACTTTTTTCAAGCAGCCTTCGTATTCGGATAACATAACGGATAATTTACTGGTTTTTGACCGGCAGCGCTTTGAAATTGACAAAATGGAAGAGAGCAACAGCAACTGGATTTTTCCAAGGCTCGGGCTCAGGCACAGCCTTTCTTTAGAAGAAACTTTGAAAAAAAGGTATGTGGCCGATGTGCGGAAGATACTGCTGGACCCGGCCGATGAAATGTTTTTCAGAAAAGTGGATGCCATCAACCTGCAGACACCCTATGAGGATATCGTGGACTCTGCGGTGTATGCTGTCAGGCGCATCATAGTACTCAAAAGCGCTGTACAGGGGGATCACCTGCCGGGTAAAAGCGAATTTGAACGCAGTATCTCCAATCTTTTTCCCAGGCTGGAAACCCCTGTCCCGGCCGCCATCGCCTCGAAGTTTGCCGCTATTTATTACGACTGCCTGACCTGGGAAGAGGATGTGGCATACCAGGCCGGAAAGCTTGAGGCCTTCCAGAAGCAGCTGGCAAGGATCGCCGGCAAAAGCGGGGATTTCAACTGGCTTTTGAGCCAATGGATATGCAAGGCATCTGACGTCGGTGTCCCTGATTTTATCAAGGGGCATACCGTCAATACGGCCAGGGACAGGAGCTCAACCGTCAAAGGCGGGTTCACCCATGCCGGCAGGCAGGAAATCAAGGAATTTATCACCCTGATCGAAAAAGCGTTTTCGAGCAGGGAGGATTTTTCCCGGATGGAAGAGGCTTTCTGGGCCTGGTACGTCTCAGAGTTTTACAACGCCTGGCATCAGTTTGCATCTACATTTCCCAGCGGCAGCGCCTGGCAGCGGCTGATCGATAACTGGAATGATATCGGGATGCTTATGACAACTGAGCAGAACCCCTACTTCCTGCTGCTCTCGAGGATGGCGGACGAATTCGAGATGTTGAAAAAGGATGGGCCACGGCCGGCCTGGGCCAATACCGTGCTGCAGCTCAAAAGGATAAAATACCTGGCCGATACCGCTGTCAGAAAGGAAAAAGGATCCCTTCTGGCAAAGCTGACCATGACCACGGAAAAACTGAGCAGCAAGATCGAGAAAAAAGCTGACAAGGTTTACAAGGTCATTGACAGAAAGGATGCGGCCGAGCTGGAATACAGCCTGAAACTGTCCCAAATCTGGAATGAATACCTTGCAAGCCTTAAAAGCATTTCTCCTGCCACCAGCTACTCTGAAAAAGCTTTCCACATGTTTTCCGACCTGTTCAAGGCACTGTCTGATTCGGCAAAACAGGAAGAGCCTTACAGCAAGACCCATGACGCACTGGCTGAACTCAAATCGTTTCTCCGGCAGAGCAATGCCGCTCCAGCCGTAACCGGGCTGATCCAGGGACCCTATGATTTCATGATTGTCTACGGTGTCCACAACACGGTGATCCACCTGCAGGAAAAATGGGAGGAAATAGTACTTAGCGCAGCCCACAGCGTTGATCCTGAAACATACCATACCATTATGTTTGACAGGGATTCAGGGGTGATATGGAAATTTGTCAACGAATATGCAGGGCCCTTCCTGACCCAGTCCAGGACCGGGTTTTCGGCCAGGCAGGCTTTCGGCACCGCGCTTCCTTTTACAAATGAATTCATACGCCTGCTGAACCAGGGTGAAAAACTTTCCCTGGACCAGCAGAACGAATATACGGTATCCATACAGACGGCTCCCATAGACGTCAACCGGCAGGCAAGGATAAGGCCTTATTCAAATACCCTGGTCATGGAATGCGCCGATGAAAAGACACAGCTGGTAAACAACAATTTTTTGGAGACCCGGAAATTCACATGGAAACCTGCCACCTGCGGTGATGTGACACTGGAAATCAACTTTGGTGATACCGTACTGAAGAAGAAATATCCCGGAAAACTGGGGTTTGCAAAGTTTCTCAAGGATTTCAAGGACGGTACCCGGCTGTTCAATATCTCTGATTTTCCGGAGCACATGGGGTACCTGACCAACAATGGTGTGACCGATATAACCGTGTCCTACCAGATAGAGGGGATTGAGCCGGTGCTGAACTTTTTGAACCGTCGTCCCCCGGCAATCCAGGAGTCTATCTTCAGGAACATCCGGTCAAAAAGCGGGAAATTTCCCAAGGCCGAAACCGAGCTGCCGCCGGTCAGGGAACGACAACCACAGCCTGGTGACACCGCCCTCAAGGACCGTTATACCATTACTTTGGAAACCATCCCCATGGGAGTGAACCCGGAGGCTCGTGTGAAACCTGTTGCCGGGATCCTGTGGATGAACTGTGAAAACGATGTGGTCCGTTTTGAAAACAACAATTATCCTGACTCTGTAACGTTTGACTGGCGGCCCGGTCAGTGCGGCAAGGTCATATTGATAATTCATTTTCCCGAGTTGACCCTGGTCAGGCAATATGATGATTTCCTGGCCTTTGCCAGGGATTTCAACTACAGTTCCAGGACTTTTTCAAGCGATGAATTCCCGGAGCACAAAGAAGACCTGCTCAAATCAGATATATCGGCCATCACCCTTTCCTACCGGTTCAAAGGCGATCTGCCTCCCGTTGAGGGCCATTCGAAATCAGGAACAGGGGAGAAGACTGATTCCGGGGATACAGGAGAGCTCGAGGCCATACTGGAGCGAATTGTCAAGGACAAAAGCCCAGAGGATGACAGCGGCGCCCAGAAAGTGCGGTCGAATGCCGCTATCAGGCCTGAGGGCAATCAGCCTGCAGGGAAAAACCCGTCCCGGACTCCGTCGTCTGAGCAAGGCAATGATGTGTCCCTTGATTGGATAACCCGGCAGGACCCAAGGAATTTCACCCTGCACATGATGATGGGGGCCAGTGAAGAGAGTGTCAGGCAGTTTGCCCGGGCACAGCAGATTCAGGCCGATCACGGGATCTACAGAGCACGGGTGAACGGCAGGACAGTTTATAATCTTGTTTACGGATCATTTGAATCGTTTGCCCGGGCACAAAAAGCACTGAATTCCCTGCCTGAATCAGCACTTGTTAATTCGCCTTGGATAAGGCGGTTTGCATCGATTACAAAAGAAATGGAAGAATAAGGGTTGTCATGAACATAACGGACCTTGGACAAAAACCCATATCAGAAGAGGCACCTTCCGGACAGGATGTCAGGTATGAGCCCAGTTTCGAGGCGCTGTCAGAGGAAGTCGCCAAGCTCGGCTCCATTTCTGCCAGTACCGGTGTAGACTGGGAAAAGGTGATCACCCTTTCAACGCAGATTCTTGAAACCGAGTCCAAGCACCTGCAGGTGGCAGTCTACCTTAGCTACGCACTGCTTAAAACCAGGGGTATCGATGAGCTGCCGGCCGGACTCGATCTTTTAAAGCAGCTGCTCGACAATTTCTGGGACACCTTGTATCCACCCAAAAAACGGATGAAAGGGCGGCGGGCCATTGTGGTCTGGTGGGAAGAAAAGGTTTCCGAATTCATTGAACAGGCCGACACGGTTACCTGGGAAAAAGAAAAAAGAGATGCACTGCTGGAGGATTTCAGGCAGATCGATGCTTTTCTCGGGGATAACATGGACGATGCCCCCCTGCTACGTCCCCTGATAAATAAAACAAGCAAATTGATCACGGAAAAAAAAGAGGAAAAACCGCAAGATGAAAAATCATCCGGGTCAGCAGCTGAAACAGGCAGCCAGGGAGGCTCGGCAATACAGGATACCACAGCATTGTCGGACAAGGATCCCGCCGGCATGCTCAAGCAGGGACTGGGCCTGATCAGCAAGGCGGCCACGGGCCTTCGAAAAGAGAACACCTTTGATCCAGTTCCCTACCGTCTCAACCGTCTGGTGGCCTGGATGCCCATCAAGGACATTCCGGTGGCCACCGGCGGCAAGACTATGGTGGAACCGCCCAACAAACAGACCCTGGCAGCCATCGAGGCTCTCTTCGAGGCTTCCAACTGGGAGGGGCTGGTCAATGCCTGTGAATCAAAGGTCAAGCAGGATGTCTTCTGGCTGGATTTAAGCCGCTACGTGTCAGAAGCCATGGAACAGCTGGGGCAACAGAATGTCTGTGATGTTATAGAAGCTGAAACCGCATTGTTTGTCACCAGGTTTCCGGGAATTGAAAAATTGTGCTTTTCAGACGGGACTCCTTTTGCCGATGCCGCCACCCTGGAGTGGCTGAACCAGTACCGGGAAAAAATGTCCGGCAGTGAGGCCGGCACCGGGTCCGCCGGCCAGGGAGGACTCGGCCAGGTTGTTGCAGAACAGGTGCGCGCCGCTACGGTGCTGGTCAAGGAGAAAAAGTTCGATGAGGCCCTGGCAATGCTGATGGAGCGTTTGACAACCTCGACTTCCAGGCGGGAAAAATTTTTATGGAAAATAGCGGTGTGCCGCATGCTGTTAAATGCAAAGAAAACAGTCATTGCATCATCGTTTATCGATGATCTGCTGACCGATATAGACACGTACAAACTGGATACATGGGAGCCGGAAAACACCATCGAGGCATTGTCACTGATACTGACCGGCCTCAGGATCCAGAAGAATCCCGAGCATGAACCATTGATCAAAAAGGTGATCAAGCGGATTTCCATGCTGGACCCCATAACCGCGTTAAAGATTGTTTAAATCAAACATGATAGAATAAGGAGGTACGTATGGCCAAGGAAGCATCAGTCGCACCGAAGGAAAGGGTGAATATCGTTTACAAGCCCGCAACGGGGGATGCCAAGGAGGAAGTGGAACTTCCCTTGAAGGTTCTTGTAATGGGTGATTTTACAATGGCTGAGGATGAAACACCGGTGGAGGACAGGACTCCTACTAACGTTGACAAGGACAATTTCAATGACGTGTTGAACTCGTACAATATCAAGCTGGACACAGTCGTTGAAAACAAATTGTCCGACGATCCCGGCGAGGAAATGGCGGTTTCCCTGGATTTCAAGGGCCTCAAGGATTTCAGCCCGGATGCCGTTGTTGAAAAAATTCCGGAGATGAAAAAAATGGTGGAATTGCGCAATGCCCTCAAGTCGGTCAAGGGACCTCTTGGCAACATCCCGGAATTCAAGAAGAAACTCAATGAGCTTGTTCAGGACGACGGCGCACGGGACAGGATTTTAAAAGAACTTGGTATCGGAGAATAAGGAGACTCGACAATGGCAGAACAGGAAAAGCAATCTCAACCCCAAGAGCAGGTTGAAACCACGGGAGAATCTTCCCTCCTGGATGAAATCGTCCAGGCCACGCGCCTGAAACCTGAGGATGAAGGATATGATATCACTAAACAGGGTATCCAGGCATTTATCGATGAACTGCTGAAACCGGAACGGCAGGGCCAGAAAATCAGCAAGGAAATCATCGATGACATGATTTCCCAGCTCGATGCCAGGCTCAGCCTCCAGATGAATGCCATTCTTCACAACAAGGATTTTCAGAAACTTGAATCCTCGTGGAGGTCTTTGAAATACCTTGTCGATCATACCGATTTCAGGGAAAACACAAGGATTGAAATCCTCAATGTATCCAAGCAGGACTTGCTTGACGATTTTGAGGATGCGCCGGAAATCATGAAATCCGGGTTGTATAAAACCGCCTATACAGCTGAATACGGCCAGTTCGGCGGGCAGCCCTACGGACTGATGGTCGGGAACTACGAGTTCGGTCCCGGTCCCCAGGATATTTCTTTGCTGCAGAATATTGCCGCAGTTTCAACCATGTCCCACGCCCCTTTCATCGCGGCGGCCGGGTGCCAGTTCTTCGGACTGGACAGCTTTGAAGGGCTGCCCAACCTCAAGGACCTGGACTCCATATTTGAAGGGCCCCAGTATGCCAAGTGGCAGTCGTTCAGGGAGTCCGAAGATTCAAGGAATATAGGGCTCACAGTGCCGCATTTCCTTTTGCGGCTTCCCTACAGCCAGGATACGGTTCCTGCCAAGAGCTTTGACTTTGAAGAGGATGTTACCGGCGGAAACCAAAATTTTCTCTGGGGAAACGCAGCGTTTACCTTTGCTTCCAGGATCACTGAAAGCTTTGGCAAGTTCCGCTGGTGTGCCAATATTATCGGACCCCAGGGCGGTGGTGCGGTCGAAGATCTTCCCTTGTACCAGTATGAGTCCATGGGCAGTATCGAAACCAAGATTCCCACCGAAGTCATGCTCTCTGAAAGAAGAGAATATGAACTGGCGGAACAGGGTTTCATCGGTCTTACCATGAGAAAGGGCAGTGACAACGCTGCATTTTTCTCAGGCAATTCCGTTCAGAAACCCAAGAACTTCGGGAATTCAGAAGAAGGCAAGGCAGCGGAGCTCAATTACAAGCTTGGAACCCAGCTGCCCTACAATTTTGTTGTCAGCCGGCTTGCCCATTACATGAAGGTGATCCAGCGCGAGAATATCGGCACCTGGAAGGAAAGGGGCGAGCTGGAAGCCGAACTCAACACCTGGATACGGCAGTATGTATCCGACCAGGAAAACCCCGGACCCGGCGTGAGAAGCAGAAGACCCCTGAGAAAGGCCCAGATAGAGGTCAGCGACGTGGCCGGAGAACCCGGCTGGTACCGGTGCTCTTTGAAGCTTCAGCCCCACTTCAAGTATATGGGAGCTTCATTCACCCTGTCCCTGGTAGGGAAACTTGACAAAGCATAATTCAAATATTTAATAAAAGGAGAAACCAATCATGGCAATGACATCCTATTTAAAAGTTGAAGCGGACAAACAAGGGGAACTCAAGGGCGACTGCAAGGAAGAGGGCCGGGAAGACCTGATCGTGGTCTACAGTCACGACCACAAGGTTTGGGTGCCAACTGATCCCCAGACCGGACAGCCCACGGGTAAAAGAATCCACAATCCTTTCAAGATCGTCAAACACAAGGACCAGAGCTCACCGGGGCTGTTCCAGGCCTGCGCCCAGGGTGAACCGGTCAAGGTGGAACTCAAATTTTTCCGCAGCCTGGGCGGGATAGAAGAGCATTATTTCACCATCAAGCTCGAGGATGCCATAGTCGTGACGGTTCAGGAGCATACACCCACTGTATTTGTAGCAGGTAACGAACCTTACAAGGACATGGAGCTCGTGGAATTTGCCTATGGCAAGATTGTCTGGACCTATGAACCCGATGGTGTCGAAACAGAGGACAGCTGGCTGAAACCGGCATCCTGATGTCATATGCATCATATTGCACTTTGGGCGGGCGCCGCTGCCTGATAAAGTTGGCTTTGACGTCCGCCTTCCATACCGAAAAGGAGGCTGACTTTTGTATGAACTGACCCTGCTTGAGCGCATTGAAGCCCTTGAAGCTGACCGGCAGGATGAAAGTGAAAAAAATCCGGTTGAAATTGAGACGCAGTCCATCATGAGCCATTTGAAAAGACTGCTCAATACCAATCAGGGCAGCGTCCAGATCGATCCGGAATACGGTATGCCCGACATGACGGTTTTTTCCGGCGCCGGAATAGACGAAACCATGGAAAGGATACAAAAGGCCATCCAGGCGGTTGTCAGAAAATATGAAAAGCGGCTTTCCAATGTCAAAGTCAATATCGAACCGGACAACAGGGACGTACTTACCATAAGGTTCAGTCTCGAAGCGGTCCTGGCGCGTCATGACAACGTGCCGGTATATTTGCATTCCCTTGTGAAACCCGGGGGAAAAATCAGTATTCGCAGATAGGGGGCAGGGTCATTGTATAGCAAATACTATCAACAGGAGCTGTTCAAGCTCAGGGAGCTTGCCAGGGAATTTGCAAGGGCGCACCCGGCCGCAGCCCCCATGCTGGCTTCGGAATCGGTGGACCCGGATGTCGAACGCCTCCTGGAGGGAACAGCGTTTCTAACCGGCCATCTCCAGCAGAAAATCGAAGATGATTTCCCGGAGGTCATCCACGGGTTGATGGATATCGTGTTCCCCCATTACCTGAGGCCCCTGCCCTGTATATCCATTGTTTCCTTCACGCCTAAACCCTCTTTGAACGAACCCATTACAGTCCCTTCCGGCACCTTTTTGTCCTCCCGGGAAAAAAACGGGATTAAATGCACATTCCAGACCTGTTCCAGGCTGGATGTACTCCCGCTGCGGCTGGTTTCTGCAAAAAGCCATGTGTCTGAAACAGGATTTTCCATATCCCTTTCCATGGATCTTGGAAAAATTCCCTTGTCGCAGTGGGCATCTGACGAGCTTTCCTTTTTCCTTTCAGGGCCCTATAACAAAACATCACAGATTTTTGCCTGCCTGACCCGTTACCTGTCATCCGCAAGGATCAAGACCCCTGAAGCCTCTCACGCCCATGTGCTGGCTGACACGGATTTCAGGTGCCCGGGGTTTGACAGAAACAATTCTCTTTTTTCCTATCCTTCCCAGTCGTTTTCAGGGTTTTCCCTTTTGCAGGAATATTTTATTTTTCCCCAGAAATTTTTGTTTTTCAAGATATCCGGGTTGAGAAAATGGAAAAACAGGCCAGACGTGAACCGGTTCGAACTTGTGTTTGATTTCAAGGCCCCGCCCTTTGATTTTCCCATGGTGAGCACGGACAATTTTTCATTTTTTTCCGTACCGGTCATCAACGTGTTTCCGTTTGAGGCCGAACCCGTGCTTGTAGACCACACAAAGGAAAAAATCCGGATCAGGCCGTCTTCCAAAACCGGGAGCGGCTACCAGATATACAGCGTCGGCAAGGTGACCGGATATGTCCAGGGCAGTGTGAAGCCTGTTGAATACAGGCCCATGGATTATTTTTCGTTTGATACAAAGAACCAGTCCTTTTATAAAACAGTCAGGCAGCTTTCACCTGTCAACAATGAGTACGAAGTTTACATTCACCTTGCCTATGCCAGGGAAAAGCCTGAATACAAACAGGAAACTTTGACAATAGATTTGACCTGTACCAACGGCCCGGAACCAGAATCACTCATGCCCGGGGACATCTGTGAACACACTTCGAGCTCGCCCGAGCTTCTGAATTTTGTCAACATCACGGCACCCACACCAAACGTCGAGCCGCCGCTGGAAGGCAACACCCTGTGGCGCATCCTTTCCCACATGTCTTTGAACCTGTTGTCCCTGAGGGATGCGCAGAGTTTCAAAAAGATTCTTCACCTTTACGTTTTTCCCCAGAGCCGTGACAAGGGAATGGTCGCGGCCAACATCAAGCGTATCGAGGGGATCATGGATTTTGGCATCGAACAGGAGGACAGGCTTATCAGGGGGATGGTCATCAGGGGGGAAAAGATAACCGTGAGTGTAGTCCGTGATGCATTCGCTTCCATGGGAGACGTGGTTGTGTTCGGGGCGGTGATCGATGAATTTTTCAGCCGCTACAGCAGTATCAACAGCTATACCAGGCTCATTTTAAAAGAAACCATTTCAGGAGAAACGTTTTCATGGCCGCCGAGGATCGGGAACACGACGCTGACATAATAGAGAAGCTGACGACGAAAAGCTCGCGCTTCTCGTTTGTCCAGGCTGTCCGTCTGCTGGTGCATCACCTGGACAACAGTTCGCTTCCGGGAGACCCGGGACCGGTTGAGCTGTTGGAACGGTACATCCGCGTTCGCCCCGAACTGTCCCTGCGGTTTCCCGGCACTGATATCACCGATATAGAAAAAACAGGGCATGATCCTGAGAAATACAGGATAACAGCCACTTTTCTCGGGCTTTACGGTTCCTATTCCCCGCTGCCGACCTTTTATACCGAAGACCTGATCGATGAAATGAACGAAGATGGATCCATCAAGCGTGATTTTATCGATATCATCAATTTCACGCTGTATCCGCTGTTTTTCAGAATCTGGAGCAAGCATCGCCTTTTTTACAAAATATGCGAGGAAAGGGATGATACCGTCACAAACATGATCTATTGTTTTCTCGGGCTTGAAAACGATCATCTGCGGCGGCAGATCCATAATATTGAAAAATATTTCCGTTACACCGGCCTGGCTCTTCAGTTTCCAAGATCTGCCGAAGGGCTGGAATCCATGATTGAAGACTGCTTTGACCTGAAGGGGCAGGTGAATGTCCGGCAATGCGTGATGCGGACGGTCTCCATTCATGAGGATCAGCACTCCCTTATAGGGATATCCAGCTGCTCTTTAGGGCTGGATGCGGTAATCGGAAAGCATGTTAAAGATATTTCAGGCAAGTTCCAGGTGATTGTATCAAACGGGGATGCAGATATACTGCATGCTTTTTTGCCCAACCAGGTGCTGTTCACCGAACTCAAACAGATGGTGGCGTTTTATGTGAACCAGCCCCTTGAATGGGATCTGATCATTGAATTTGAAGAAGAAAAGGTAAAAACCGCCCAGCCGGGAAATACCCGATGGTCACACCTGGGATGGAATACCTGGCTTTTTTCTGAAAACAGGAAAATCGAACAGACCAGCACCTGTTTCCAGTAAAATAATCAACCACAGGAGGACAACGGCAATGGTAAATGTAGACACGAAATCTTTACTGCTCCACTTGAACGATCACTGCACCAACACATTGCAGACAGGTGCGGGCCTGTGCGTTACCAGGACACATTACGAAGTGACGGTGGAACATTTTTTTCTCAAGCTTCTTGAAGATTCAAGATCTGATGTGTCAATGATTTTTCACCAGTTCGATGTCGAGCCCGGGGCCGTGCAGAAGAAAATAGAGCGGGCGCTGGAGGAATTCAAAACAGGCAATTCCGGAAAGCCCGTGTTCTCTCCAAGGCTGCTGGACCTGTTTCAGGATGGCTGGATGGTGGCATCCATTGACATGGACGAAAGGAAAATACGCTCCGGCGCAATTCTGCTGGCCCTGCTGGCCAGGCCCATGTCATATATCACCGGTAACTATTCCGGCCTGCTGGATAAAATCAACAAGGACACGTTAAAAGAACAGTTCTGGACAATAACCAAAGGGTCCATTGAAGCTCCGGCCACGAGGGAAGGAGCGGTTTCCAGGGATTCTGGGGCTCCTGACAGGGGGGCGGACAGTTTTATCGCCAGGTTCTGCAATGATTTTACAGAAAAGGCAAGGCAGGGAGGGATAGATCCCGTCTTCGGCCGTGATGAGGAGATCCGCAGGATTATCGATGTCCTGGCCCGGCGCCGGAAGAACAACCCCATCTGTGTAGGAGAGCCCGGGGTGGGAAAGACCGCCGTGGTAGAAGGGCTTGCGTTGCGGATAGTCGAGGATGATGTGCCAGATGTCTTGAAAAACGTCACCCTGCTCGAGCTTGATATGGGCCTTCTCGAGGCCGGAGCAGGCATGAAGGGAGAGTTTGAAAACCGGCTCAAAGGCGTAATCAATGAAATAAAGTCATTTGAATCTCCGGTTATCCTGTTTATTGATGAGGCGCACACCCTGATCGGCGCAGGCGGGTCGGCAGGAGGAGGGGACGCGGCCAACCTTCTGAAGCCTGCACTGGCAAGAGGCGAGCTGCGTACCGTGGCAGCCACCACCTGGAGCGAATACAAAAAATATTTTGAAAAAGACCCTGCCCTGGCCCGGCGCTTCCAGCCCATCAAACTTGACGAACCCAGTGTCCAGGACACCGAGCTAATCTTAAGGGGCCTGAAACCCGGATATGAAAAAGCGCATAACGTTATTATCACCGAAGGCGCAGTCAGGACCGCGGCAGAATTTTCCGACCGGTACATCACGGGCCGGTTTCTTCCCGACAAGGCCATCGACCTTCTGGATACGGGCTGCGCCAGGGTTAAAATAAACCTGTCGACAAAACCCCCCGTCCTCGAGGACAAGGAGCGTGCCATCCAGGCTCTGGAAAGAACACAGTCCGCAATGGAACGGGACAGGGACAATAATCTGGATGTGGATACCGAAGCGTACGATGCGGTTATCGATGCCATAGCTGTTTTTAAAACCGAGGCCGAAGAGATCAGGGCAGCCTGGGAAAGGGAAAAAGAGGCAGCCCATGCCATTATCGAGCTCAGACATCAGTGCCAGGAAGCCGACAGGGAAGATACCGGTAAAATGGAAGAACTCAGGGCCAGGCTCAAAGAAGCGGACCTGGCACTCGCCGGTATCAGGGACAAGGACGCGCTGATGCAGCTCGAGGTCAACGCGGATGTCATCGCCCGGGTGGTGTCAGACTGGACCGGGGTTCCCCTTGGAAAAATGGTTCAGGACGAGGCAGAGAGCATCCTCAAACTCGAACAGTTGATGAACGAGAGGGTCAAGGGACAGGACCATGCCCTTGCCGCGATTGCCGAAGTGATCCGGGCATCCAAGTCCGGGATCAAGAACCCGGACCAGCCCATGGGTGTTTTTCTCCTGGCAGGCCCGAGCGGCGTTGGAAAGACCGAAACCGGCCTGGCCATTGCCGACCTGCTGTTCGGCAGTGAAAAGAATTCCGTTATCATAAACATGAGCGAATTCCAGGAGAGCCATACCGTCAGCAGGCTCATCGGGTCTCCACCGGGATATGTCGGTTTTGGAGAAGGAGGAATGCTCACCGAAGCGGTCCGCCAGAAACCCTATTCCGTGGTGTTGCTGGACGAGGTTGAAAAAGCCCATCCAGACGTGTCCAACCTGTTCTACCAGGTGTTTGACAAAGGGGTGCTGACCGACGGGGAAGGAAAGGAGATCAATTTCAAGAATACGGTGATCATCCTGACCAGCAATCTTGCGACTGATATCATCCAGGAAATGACCTCGTCAGAGGACGAGATACCTGTCGATGCGGTCACTTCAGCCATCAGGCCAGTACTGTCCGAATATTTCAAGCCCGCCCTGCTGGCGAGGATGACCGTTCTGCCTTTTGTCAGCCTCAAACCGGATGCCATGGCATTGATTGTCAAGCTGAAGCTCGAGAAAGTCAAAAAGACCCTGATGGACAACAACAAGATCATGCTGAATTATTCCGACAAGGTGGTGGAGCAGATCACGGCCCGGTGCACCGAGGTGGAAACCGGTGCCCGTAATATCGATTATATCCTGAATGCCAATATCTATCCCAGGATTTCAAGGGAGATACTGTCGAAAATGACATCCGGCGACATGCCTGAAACCATTTTTCTTGATATTGGTGAAAATGAAGAGTTCAGTGTTGAATTTACCCGGTGACAAAAGGAATTACGAAGGATTAAAAAGGAGCGCAGATGTCTAAAAACGTTTGGATAACCGCCCTGGGCAAGGACAAAGACAATCTGACAAAGCTTTTGAAGATTGCTAAACAGTACGGACTTTCACCTGATGGGCATTTCTGGGTGGACGATCTTCCTAAAATGGCCTGGGAGGCGCCCCTTGACAGGTTGAGCACAAAAGAGACTGCATTGTGGGTGATTCTGGCCAGCAAAAAAGAAATGGAGCCGGCATCTGTCCGGTATGGTCTGTCCCTGCTGGCATTGAGCCTTCAAAGCCGTTGCGGTATCGGATTTCCCATCCTTTTTGTCACGACCGACTCTGCTGTTGAACAGGATGACCTGCCCACACCGTTCAAGGGAGCTCAAATCGTGGCAGCCGATCATTCCTCCCTTGGCGCCAAGTTGACGGCCAAAGCCAATATGCCCGTAAAAAAGATTGAACCGGCCTACAGGCTCGATATCCATGCCAACCAGGGATACGGTATATGGTTTGAGTTCGGCCCAGTGGCTGACGATTCCTGGAACGGAGTTCTGGCCGGGGGGCTGACATCGAAGGTAAATGCACACGGTGTAGGTCCATGCGGCATGCTGCCGCTGAAAACCGTTCTTGAATACCAGATGCAGGGTCTCAAACTCACCCTGGGAAACGATACCTATGATGCCTGGGCCGTGAAAAACACGATTGACCAGAACCTGTCCTATTATGTGCGTTTTGAAGACATTCCGGGCAGTGTTCTGTTCGGACCGCTGCCCGGAGACGAAAATGAAGCGGATCTCCATGTGCTGAAACTGGTCTAAACAAAGATCCAATTTGCCGGTTGACATCCCGGCCACGAGGTGACTTATGCCTTTGCTGACAAAACAGAAATTTTCATTTATATCCAAAGGGATGGACAAAGACACTTTTACAGTGGTCAGTTTCAAGGGATTCGAGGCCATATCCAAACCCTATGAATTTGATATTCTGCTGGTGTCTGACAAAAAGGATGTCGATCCTCTCCAGGTGCTCAAGGACCCGGCTGTATTCACCATTCACAGGGATGAAGAAGATGACGTGGACTTCAACGGGATCCTCATGCGGTTCGAGGAAACCCGGGAATATAACGAATATTTCTTTTTCAAGGCGGTCCTGGTTCCAAAGCTGTGGTGGTTGTCTTTGACCCACCACAACCAGGTTTTTTTGAACAAAACAGCGCCGGAAATCATGGAGGATGCATTGAAGGACGGGGGGCTCGCGCCTGGTATCGATTTTTCTTTCGACCTGATGAACACCTATCTTCCCTTTGAATACATCTGCCAGTACGATGAAAACCATTTTAATTTTGTATCCAGGTGGGCGCAGAGAGAAGGCATCTACTATTTTTTCGAACAGGCTGCCGCAGGTGAAAAAGTTGTTTTCACCGATTCAAAAATCGCGCACAAGGACCTGCTGCCTGGCAAGGACCTATATTATGACCCTCCGTCCGGCCTGGCGGGTTTTCATGCAAAGGAGGTGATCCATTCCTTTGTATGCAGGCACAACATGCTGCCGCAGAAAATCCATTTAAAGGACTACAATTACCTCAAGCCGTCCATGGCGGTCGAAGGAATGGCGGATGTGGACGAAAACGGCAGGGGAGAAAATTATATCTACGGGGACCATTTCGATGATCCTGAGGAAGGCAACCGCCTGGCTGCCATCCGGGCGGAAGGCCTTTTGTGCAAAAAATCGGAATTCAGCGGTGAAAGCTCGGTTCCTTTCATGGTTCCCGGGTATACGTTCGACCTGCATGAACATTACAAAAAAGGGTATAACGTAAAATACCTCGTCACCGAGGTAGTGCATGAGGGACACCAGACCGGCTACCTGATCGCCGGGCTCAGTGCGGCCGTAGCGCGGCATGACGAGGAGATGTTTTATTCCAACTCCTTTACCGCCATTTATTCGGACAAGCAGTTCAGGGCACCCCATGATGCCTTGAAGCCGAGGATATCCGGGAGCATCAATGCAAAAATAGATGCCGCAGGCAGCGGACAATATGCGGAAATAGATGAATACGGGCGCTATAAAGTCATCCTTCCTTTTGATCTCAGCGGCAGGTTCAATGGAAAAGCTTCGGCCTGGTTCAGGATGATGCAGCCGTATGCCGGAGAAAACCAGGGCATGCATTTTCCTCTGCACAAGGGAACGGAGGTCCTGCTCACCTTTATTGACGGCAACCCGGATCGACCCGTGATTTCCGGGGCCGTGCCCAACCCTGAAACATCCAGCCCGGTAAAGGACCAGAACCAGACCAAGTCCATTATTACAACGGGAAAAAACATACCGGACCCATCGGTCGGAGCTGCCGCCATGGGAGCCATGACTACTTCCGGCAGCTGGACAACGACTCCCACGGACAATTACATTGAATTCGAGGATTATGCCGGATCCGAGAGAATCCGGCTGCACTCGGATCACGATCTGTGGCTCGAAGCCCAGAACCGTTACGCCGATTACCAGACAGGGGTACCTACCACTGCTGAAACACGTCCCACCCATGTGGCTGACCTGATCGAAAAAATGTACGAATATGACAGCAGTGCTTTTGCGCCCAAGGGGTTTGAACCCTTCAGCGACCAGGTTCCGTATGTCAAGTCCACTGCCGGAGGTGATACCACCACCGTGGATTACGGTACAATGTCCACCGATGCCGAGAAATGGAAGTACCTTGTGGATAAAGGCAAGGTAACCGTTGCCAGGGGGGACACCTTCAACACCCAGGAAGGCAACATTTACGATTTCGGCGGATACTGGAACTACAACCTGGGAAACTGTTATGTCGAAGAACACCTGAACCAGAAGGGAGAACTGAACAAGACCCGTTCCAAGGACCTGCTTGACAAAGGCGGACCCGGCTGGACCAAGGTGGACTGGTCCAAGGCATTTGACAGCGATGCAGACAAAGGACCTGGAGAAAGCGACATCGAAATAGGCAGCTCCAGCGACTGGAAAGACAGCGGAAGCGGCACCAATGTCTGGGTTAACAAGACTATCGGCAATGCATATACTTATTCTCAGGGACATGCCATCGAGGTCAGCAAGGGGGATTCTCTTTCCATTCAGCATGGCGGCAAGCACGTGGATATAGCTTACAGGGGGGATGATTCCATTAAGTCATGGAGCTGGTCCAGCGCCGGTGTCAGCAAGGAGAAAAAATGGACTTCTGACGGGTTCATGTATTATGAAAGTCAGTACGAAGCATCGACCGGTATCGGTTCAGAAACAAAATGGGATGCATTTTCAGAAAAAAAGGTATACAACGAATCAACAAACGAAGCAAGCGGCACAGCGAGTGTGACCACGTACTGCCGGGACAGCGGCAAAATGCTGTCGTACACTTCCTCCCATCAGGGCGCCAATTCGGTTCACAGCCATGAATTCAACTGGGCCAATACGGCCAAATCATCTTTTACATTTGCCGCAGGGATGGCATTTTCTCTCGATATGTCCATGCAGGTGGCACTTAACACTAAAATGGCGGGATCCATGGCTCTAAATTTAGTCGGCGGTGTAGCCGCGGAAATGAACCTGCCTCTGGGACCCAATATTAAAATTGAGTTTGACAAGAGTACGTTGAAAATAGAAATTGATGCCACGGGCACAACCATCAAGCTCGCGGGCGTGGAATTGGAAATGAAACAAGCCCTGGCGAAAGTATTCAAAGAAAACGCCCTGGCGAAAATTGCAAAATACGGTGCAATTGGAATTTCCAATGGGTATAAGTTTTCAGTAGATAAAGGAGGAATGGCATTACAAAATCTTATGATGAGCATTAACACATGATTATTTTCAGGCCCCTACAATTAAGCTTTAATCATCAGGTTTTAGAACAGAATCGAAAATTTTACTCGATTACATCTCTCGTTTCAGGTATTGATCTTCAAACCGGAAAAACACTTCTGGATGTCAATTATCTCAAAGATGTTTTTGAATGTATGGGGGACAATCCCCTGCCGGATATGGGGATGCCCAAACCCAACGGAGAATTTCTGGTTTCAGGCAGCTATTACTCACCAGACAGCCAACCGGTTACCGGAGGAGAAGTAAAAGTCAGGCTAGGAAATAATGAAAAAAGCCTGTATGTCTTTGGCCCCAGAAAATGGAAAGGGGGTTTTCCTTCTAAGCCCACACCTGTCACCTCCATGGCCATAAACTATACAAATGCGTTCGGCGGAGAAGGTTACGACAAAAACCCGGCCGGTATGGGATTTAAAGATGGATTCCTTCCTTGTATTGAAGAGCCCGGACATCTTGTGGGATCCCAGGATGACACCCCGTCTCCGGCCGGTCTTGGTCCTCTGTACCCCATGCTTCCCCAGAGAATGCAATTCCAGGGAACTTATGATTCAAATTACAGAGAAAACTATTTCCCGGGATACCCGGCTGATCATGACTGGAAGTTTTTTTTATGCTCACCGTCTGATCAGTGGAATAAAGAATTTTATAGCGGCGATGAGACGTTTAGCCTATATAATATGCACCCGGTAATTCCGTTGATAAAAGGAACCCTTCCAGGTCTTTATGCCCGATGTTTTATTGATCAAAGAATAAATAACCAGAGTTTATTCAGCGAACTGCCACTGCATCTGGATACCATCTGGTTTTTCCCTGAAAAACTTATTGGCCTGCTTTATTTTCGTGGTGTCAAAGAAGTCGGAGATGATGAAGCAAATGATATTACCCATGTTCTTTGCGCCTATGAGAACAAAATGCAGTCGCCCCGCTCTCTTGATTATTATCAGGCTGCACTTGAAAAACGTCAAAACAGCGATGACACATTATTGAATAACCTGAACACTCTGGACTTAATACCTGAGGGCCATCAATCCGCCATGGAAATTCTTGTCAGCCAGGCGCTCGATGAAGAATCTGATAGTGAATTTGCCAACAATATGGATGCCAAGGCTGATGAAATACAGAAAATGGTTGATGAGCAGATTGAAAAAGCTATCCGGGAGACGGAAAACAGTCTTGAGATTATTGATATTCCAGATGATGCCTGGGAGCATCTCCCTGATGGGGCCAAATCCCATATGCCCGGGAAAAAAGGCGGGCTTGATATCAGAAAACTGATGGAGCAGAAAACAGATGCAACGCCAGATCCTGATATTGAAAATTTGAATATCAGACTTAAATCAGTGATCCCAGGGCTCCATTCAGGAGATCCAAAACAAATTGATCTCAAGGACTTTTCATTTGATAAGATGGATGATCTTTTTGATGCGGTTGATGAACTGACCCAAAAAAAAACAAAAGAAATAGAAACTCTTGTAAAAAAGGAAACAGACAAGGCTGCAAAAAATATCAGGGAACAGATCCAGGACATTGATAAACAGATCCACAATATTGCAAGTAGTTCAGATCCAAAAGCCTCAGATCAATTAAAATCACTTGAAGACTCAAAAATAAAATTGACTGATACTCTTGAGGCATTGGATCATCTGGATTTAAATAACCCCAGGACCCAAAAAGCACCCCTGCCCCGTATGGACGTTAAAGAGATCATGGAACAGGTAAGCCAGACACAACCCGTTATTGACTCCGGGGTGATGGAGGCCATGCAGCTTGTTCAGGCCATGAAACAGATGGGCGCCGATATGGAACATACTCAGGAAATGGAAGCAAGGATCAAAGATCAAATTGAAGCCGCCAGAGAGCAGGTTGAAAATTCAATGGGACAGGTTGAAAAAGCCATTAAAGAAGCTGAGCAAGACTTCAAAGAAAGCTACATCATGGGTGCCCATTTCATAGATGAAGGACTAAGCCCACATAAAGAATCCATAGAAACCGTAAGGGAACAATTTCTCAATAAAGTGTCAAACCAGAAAAGCGTTGCCGATGGAGACTGGGCATGCATCGATCTTGAAGGAGAAAACCTTGACGGCATTGACCTGTCAGGGGCCTTCCTTGAACAGGTCAATTTCAAAGGAGCCAGTCTGAAGGGTGCCAATCTTTCCAGAGCGATACTTTCCAGGGCAATACTTGACGCGGCAGTCCTGACAGGGGCAAACCTTGAAGAAGCCAATATCGGGGCTGTAAAAGCGCATAAAGCTGTTTTTACCGAGGCACGCCTCAAATCTGCAAAACTTTCCAGAGGAGATTTTACCAAAGCTGATTTTACAAATGCAGACCTGGAAGATATTGAATCTCTGGAGATTATTATTGACCATGCTGTTTTTACCCACGCTCATATGCCCGGGGTGAATTTTATTGAAACAAAATTCTCAGGTGCTGTGTTTCAGAATGCGGATATGGACACATCCGCATTTATAAAATGCCATATAGAAACCAGTGATTTTTCACAATCAATGATGACAAGGTGCGCATTTGTGGATACATCGTTACTGGACTGTAAATTTCAAAAAGCGGATCTTTCCAATGCGTGCTTTGTATCCACTGATCCGGAAAAAATTATTACAATAGATCTTGATTTCAGTGATGCCTGTTTAAGGCAGACCAATTTTCAGGGGATGCGATTACAAAAGGTCATTTTCAAAAATGCAGACATGGAAAATGCTTTCTTTGGGGATGCTGATTTATCCGGAGCCAATTTAAGCGGTGCCCGGGCAAAAAATGCCCAGTTCAGGAAAGCCGACTTGACAAATGCCACGCTTGACAAAATAAACCTGGATCAAGGCTCTCTATCCAAAGCCAACCTGGCCAATGCCTCATTTAAAGGGGCCAACCTGTTTTCAGTCGATTTTTTAAGGTCCAACATATCCCGTACTGATTTTTCTCTGGCCAACCTGGATAACACGTTGATTGAGAACTGGAGACCTGAATAATGCCGGACATCCTCACAGCAGACGAACTGTCAAGACAGGTAAAAAAAGGAGAAGTGTTTTTCCAGGAAAATTTCTCCGGAATGGACTTAACGGGTAAAGACCTATCCGGAGGTACCTTCAGTGAAACCTGTTTTGATAATTGCAATTTCAGCCAGGCCAACCTGAAAGAAACCACATTCAGCGACTGTTCCATTAATAATGCAACATTCCATCATATCACCGCAAATGAGGCAAACTTCATCCAATGCCGCCTCGAAAGGGCCGATTTTAAGGATTTGGATGTGGAATATATCCGGTTCATAAAGTCTGAAATGGCAGGATCTGATTTTTCAAATGCCGTCTTAACCAACCTGTGTTTATTCGCAGATACCCGGCTTGATGGCGCCGCTTTTGTGAACACCAGACTTGATACAGCTGCTTTTACATCCTGCAGCATGCATGACTGCAATCTATCAGGGGCGATTATCGATAAGACAACCTTTTATCAGTGTGGATTTGAAAATAATATTTTTAAGGATGCTGAAATTCGTCTTTCACTCTTTTATGACGCTACGTTTATTGACACTGATTTTTCAAATATGGATTTAACCCAGGTTCAGTTTCATAACAGTACGTTGACCGGGTGTAATTTTTCAGCAACAAAACTAAAACAGGGTGGATTTATGTGGGCAAACCTTGAAAACTCGAAATTTAATCATGCATATCTTGAGACTGCCAATTTTTTTGAAGCAAAACTGACAGGATCAAGCTTTGTGAATGCCAATATGAAAATGGCAAGCCTGCAGAATGCACAAATGACAGGATGTAATTTTACATCTGCCTGTCTTCACCAGGCGCAAATGGAAGGAATTCAGGCGCAGAACACTTTATTTAAGGGTGCTGATCTCATTTATGCAGACCTGTCACATGCCGACATCAAGAAGTCAGATTTCTCTGATACCAATCTTTTTATGACCAATCTTCACGAAATAGATGATGAACATACAAATTGGCAAGGTTCAAAAAGAACCCTGGCAAGGGGAACGGATTCCAAACGACTCAAATCAGAACAGTGGGGGAAAAAATGAATCATCCTGCAAGAAAAGTAATCCCGATGCATCACACCAATGATTCATCCATCAGGACCTGTAGTGTAGAATCAGTGACCCGGGATATAATTACGGTCAATATTGCCGGTGATATTAAAACCGCAAAAAAAGCCTTTTCCTGTATCATAGATGTCAACCCCGGCGATATCGTCATCTGTGCAGACAATCATGACGGCAACACCTATATCCTTGGCATTATTGAAAGGCCCGGAACCAGAACAATGAACATGTCGTTTCCTGGTGATGCAAAGGTTCAAACCATGCAGGGAAGCCTGCAAATCAATGCCCATGACAGCATCGGGATCGCATCTGCCAATGTAAATTGTTTTTCAAAAAAAGTGGTCCATAAAAGCCATGACGCTATTATCTCTTATGAACATGCAACCGCTGAAGGTCATGAGCTCCAGGCCAGTTTCAAGACCGTCCAGTTTATCAGCAACCTGATCAATACCATGGCCCGGCAGGTTATCAGCCGGTTCAAGGGCTACATACGGCACACCGAAGGAAGCGACATGGTAAATGCCGGCCAGATGACGCAGCAGTCCCGGGGGCTGTTTTCCGTGGACGCAAAACATACCATCATGAACAGCCGGGAAAGCACCAAGATCGATGGCAAAAAAATTCTGATGGGATAATAAAAGGAGTCAAATATGTTTGCAAACTGTTCAATGCCCGGAATGGACCTCGCTTTTCCGGATGTATGCCGGACGCCGGCGCCGCCGCCGGTGGTCATGGTGCCGATTCCCTATCCGAATTTTGCCGTCAAAACCATGGCCATTCCGCCCACGGCATCCATGAAGTATCTCATCACGTTTATGCCATCCCACCATATCGGGACAACAATCCCGACCAGCATGGGCGACAACACGGGAGCACTGGGCGGCATGGCTTCCCAGATCATGATGGGTCCTGCCCGGAATATTAAATGCAGCACGAAAGTCATCACCGGCGGCATGCCCGCTACCCGGTGGCTGGACAACACCATGCAGAACCTGACCAATGCCAGCGGCATGACCCTGGTGCCCGGACAGTTTAAAGTGATATACCTGACATGATACGATAAACCAGAAATTTTTGGAGTGACAAAATGACCGATTCAAACAGTAAATCAGCAGAAAACGGCCGTGCTGAAAGAGGCCAGGAAATACAGTTTCATGTCCCCCCTGAGCTGGATTACGTCTACCGTGATGTTTTCAATGTGTATGCCGGGGCCGGGGACGTGATCATTGAATTCGGCAACCACCACAGGTCCATGCCCAGACATGCCAGTATTTCCAACCGCATTGTCATGACTACGGCCAATGCCTACATTCTGGTCCAGACCCTTCAGCAGGCGCTTCAGCAGGCCCAGAGCGCCTTACAGCACAGTCTTTCAAGACAAAAGGAATAATACCATGACCGATTTTGCACCAGGATATAAAATACTGGCACTCGGGCCTTTTGCGCCGGTGCCGGATCAGTCGTACAGGCCGCATTTTCTTACGGTGGACCTTTACACCATGGATGATGCTGTCAAAGCCGTTTCTCCGGTACTTTTTCTGCAGGTTCCGGAAAGGCTCTGCCCGGACGGGGCAGTAACCTTGAAATTCGGCAGCATGAAGGATTTCAAGCCCCGGGTCATGCTGAAAAACCATCCGGTACTGCAGTCTTCTTTGGAAGACGGAAAAGCAGGTGCCGGCATCAATGGATCAGAAGATAAGAGTTCTGCCGGCAACAGCGCTGTCGATGATATCCTGGACATGGTTGCCGCACCGGGAGGGCAGGACAAGGATGTATCCGGAGAAAAACAGACCGGTGAAGGACTGTCCGGTTTGATGGCAGCCATATATGCCCACCCTGAATTCAGGAGGACCGAATCAGCCTGGCTCGGAGTGCAGAACCTGGTGCGGCAGGCTCAGATAAAAGGAAATCAGGCCGTCCGGGTAAGCCTGGCAACGGTTTCCCGTGACAGCCTGGCAACGGTGCTGGACCACGTGGAGGAGCTGGGATCTGATGAACAGCCTAACCTGGTCCTTGTCGACCTTGAATTCGACAACACCCCGCTTTCAATGGAGCTTTTGGAACGTGCTGCCAGTTTTGCAGACCGGATGATGGTGCCGGTGTGTTTCAGCCTCAATCCGGCATTTTTCAATATCGATACCTGGGACCGGTTCGACAAAATTTCTTATATTAAAAATCACCTTGATGACATGGGTTATGCAAAGTTCAGAAAACTGCGGCAGACACCGGGGGCAGCCTGGATGATGGCCTGCTGCAACCCGTTCGCCATCCGGCCGGCCACGGAATATGAAACAATGCCCTTGACTGCGTCTCCTGTCTGGGCCATGGGAACGCTGAGCGCTTTATCCGTCAATGACAACGGGTGGCCCATGGCTTTTTCCAGGTACACCCGTTACAGGTTGACCGATCTTGCCATGGTGGACAGTCCTGCCAAAAAACCTTCTGCAACCCGGATGCTGTTGTCCGAAGACCGTATCCACCAGCTTGTCGAGGCTGGAATAACCCCTCTTGCAGGCGCGGTGAAAAAAGACATTGCCTTCATTCCCGTGCAAACCACCCTGTCCGGGGATTCTTTTGCTTTTTGCCTGTTTTTCAACCGGGTCATTGCTGCCCTTGTCCAGGCCAGGGAACTTGACAGGGGAACAGATTCACCGGAAAATGAAATCATGGCGGGTATTGAAAACCTGTTTAAAAGGACAGGACATGAGGCGCCGCCAGGGATATCCGTAACCCGTTCCCAGGACACTGTGCAGCAGGATGCGGTTTATCTTGTATCCCTGGAACCGCCGGAATCCATAGCCGCGGGTGTTCCACAAATAACGTTTTCTTTTTCATGGTAAACCCGGCAGCGAATATACGGGAAAGAGGCTCAATGTTTTTGTCAATCAGAGGAAAGATAATTTTTTTTATCACACTGGTCATGGTCCTTACCACGGTGGGAAACATCTATTTTGCCAATCGTGATGTAGGACAGGCCATGAGGATGGCCCAGGAGGAATCGGCCCAAAATATCCTGTATTCCCTGGATCTGATAATCAAGGATGACTATCATAACCTGCTGTCGGAAAAAAGCGCCATGACACTTTTGAAAAGGCAGCAGCTAAAAGACGCGGCCATGATGATCCGATCCGTGTTCAAAGGGTATGCCGAATCGAGGTCCGGGGGTCCCCCGGATGTCCATCAGGCGCTCGAATGGCTTGAAAACGCTCCTTTCAATCATGTCGACACCCTTGTTATAGACAGGAACAACCAGGTGCTGTCAAGCTCTTCTCCAACCATCACAAGTGATACGTATCGACACCTGACCGATATCAAGCAGAGAAATATTTCATCTGTCATGAACGTCGACAGCCTGCAGAAAAAAGGCGATTTTGCCGCGTACATCGATAAGCGAGGACTGGATGAAAACAAATCCGTTCTCTCCTTTTTCCTCCCGTTTGAACCGTGGGGGCTGACCATTGCAGCGTCGGTGGATATCAGCAACATCGAAGCCCAGGCCAACAGGGAAAAGGAAAGGATAATCCAGTCGCTCCAGGAATACGCCGGCCAGCTAGCTGTAGCCCGGCAGGGCTTTGTCTATATGTTCGACAGCAGGGACAATATCCTGATCGGCCCGCCCGAGTATATTGCCTCAACCATTTTCCAGTCAACAAACGCCCTGACAGGCAGGCCGATTCACGAAGAGATCCGGGACAATTCAGTCAAGGGCATTTCAACCCTGCGCTATGTTGCCGGCACTGACCGGCAGGATGCAGTCCAGGTAGTTTACTGCAGCTATTTCAAGCCCCTGCAGTGGTACACTGGTGTCATCGTTCCGGAAAGGGAGATCAGCCGGCCTGCGCGTGAACTTATGATCCGGCAGAGCCTGATCATAGGGCTCATGTTCATGATCGGTATTGTCGCGGTATTCATACTTGTAACCCGCATAGCCAATCCGTTGAACCTTTTGTCCTCCTATGCCAGAAAACTGCCGGAGCAGGATTTTACAAAGCCGCTTCCTGAAACCACCCCGATAGACACCCTGGCGGAAAAATACCGGGATGAAGTGGGATACCTGGCCACCTCCTTTCTTCTGATGCGGCAGGAGCTTGGCAGAAATATACAGAACCTGGTTGAAATCACCGCTTCAAGGGAACGCATTGAAAGTGAACTCAGCATCGCCCGCGAAATTCAGCTGGGCATGGTTCCCAAAACCTTTCCGTCGTTTCCCGAGCACAATGAATTTGACCTTTACGCCACCCTGCAGCCTGCCAAGGAAATCGGCGGTGACCTGTATGATTTTTTCCTGATCGATGACTCCCGTCTTTGCTTCACGCTGGGAGATGTATCTGACAAGGGGATTCCTTCCGCCCTGCTCATGGTCGTGACCCGCACCCTGATCAGGACTTTGGGGGAGAAGGTCCATTCCCCGGCCCGCATAATGGAGAGTATCAACAACATAATAAGTGCCGACAATCCAAGATCGATGTTCGTGACCCTGGTTATCGGGGTGTTCAATATCGATACCGGTGAGATCGTTTATGCCAACGGGGGTCACAACCCGCCGGTCGTCATTCAGGGAAACAGGGCAGCCTTTTTTAAAAAGGAAAAGAACGAACCGCTGGTAGGTGCGTTTCCAGGCATGACCTACACGGACCGATCCCTGGTTCTGTCCCCACAGGACAGCTTTTTTCTGTACACCGACGGGGTGAACGAGGCCATGGACATAAATGGAGAACAGTATTCAAACGAACGCCTGGTCTCTCAGGTGGAAGACAACAGGGACAAAACAGTCCATGAAGCGATCGAGAATATCCTGGCCAGCATCAGGGACCATGCCGGTGACGCGCAGCAGTCCGATGATATCGCCATGCTCATGATCAAGTATTACGGAAAGCGGACATAATTCATGGCACAGTTGATTGTCGATATTGAGAAACTCAGGCACAACATTCAATTTCTCGTTCAGTTCTGCAGAGGCAAAGGACTTGATATTACAGGTGTAATGAAAGGCCCGGGCCCTGATCCTGTAATCATCGGGGAAATGCTGTCCAGCGGGATAGATAACGTTGGATTTTCGAGCATTCCGGTCCCTGGCCGGTATGACGGCAGGATGTTGACCAGACAGCCTGTTTACATAACCCTGCCGTCCCTCCACGAGGCAGACAGGGTCGTGAAGTATTTTGGTACAAGTTTCAATTCGGATTTGACGGTCATCCGGAAACTCAATGATGCCCCGCAGGCCGCAAAATCTCCCCACCAGATAGTTCTGATGGTGGATACCGGTGACCTGCGCGAGGGAATGCCGCCGGAGGAAGTTGTGGATACGGTGCGCAAAATTCATGAGATCCGCAATCTAAAGCTTGAATTTGCCGGCATCGGAACAAATCTTGGCTGTTGTTCCGGCGTTATTCCGGATCAGTCAACAATAAACATAATGAGCGAACTTGCCCGGTCGGTGGAAAAAAACCTGGGAATACCTGTTAAAACGGTTAGTATCGGGGGTTCTGTGATGCTCGAATGGTTAAAGTCACACACACTGCCCGGATGTGTAAACCGTATCAGGCTGGGAGAGGCGATTTTTCTGGGCCATATCCCCACAGTGGATAAAAAGCATGACGATCTTTATGACGATGTGCTGATTTTCAAAAGTGATGTTCTGGAAACCCGGGAGAAGTACATTGACTACCCTGACAACCCGGGCAAGAACGCTTTCGGGTTGACCCCCGAATTCAGGCACAGGGGGATCCGGAAAAGGGCGATCATGAATTTCGGATTTTCGGACACCTATCCTGACGGCCTGTCTCCCCTTGAGGACGGCCTGGAGACTGTATGCGTCAACAGCAACTATACGGTGATCGATTACACAGACAGTTCAAGGCCCCTGAAAACAGGGGATTTTGTCCGGTTCAAGATCAATTATATGGGCATGCTCCAGTGTTTCATTTCGCCATTTACAAAAATTGTCTACAGGCATATTTCCAATGAACCAGAAACAGAACCAGAATAAGATAAAAATCAACTGGAAATTCCTTCTTGTTTCCATTGTCATGCTTGTTGTCGCCAATGCGTTTAACGGTATCTTGACCATCTCGTCCTTTGAAACCATGTATACCGATTCCGTGGTTTCCATTTATGCGGACGCGGCAATGAACCTCAAGAGGACTATCGAACGGCCGATCCAGTTCGGTAAACCCCTTCACAAGTTTTTTGGCATCAATACCCTGCTTGAAGCCTTCAAACAAAAAAATGCAGATATTTTCGACGTGGTGATCGCCCTGCCGGATGGCGAAATCCTGTACAGCCTCGATGAAAAAAAGGTGAATACCTTTATTCCGCCGAACCTGCTGCCTGACGAGGCGGCAATGGTCAAAAGTGCGGCAGCTGACGAGCCTCTTGTCAAAACCGTGGTCCACAAGGGAATGTATCATATTTTTCTTGCCATTTCAGACAAATCCCAAAAGACAGTCGGCCTGATCAATATCATGTTCAAAGCATCCGTGGTAAAAGATTATCTTGGCCGGGTAATCCAATGGAACCTGAACAAGCTGGTTTTGACCACCCTGGCGGTTTCTGTTCTCTTGTTCCTTTGCCTGCCGCTGTTCAGGAGGTTCGGGACCGGCCGGTTCAGGAAAAGACGGCTGTATTACCTGTTGTTCGGTTTTCTCATCCTCGGGCAGGCGGCATATTCTTTTTTCAGCATCAGTTTTTTTTATGACCGGTACGTGGATATCACCCATTTGAAAGCGGCCAGCGTCCAGAGACAGCTGCAGGCCGATCTTGAAAAATTTTTGAATGTCGGGATCCACATAGACAATTTGAATAAAATGGAAGAGAGGCTTTTGTCCATAACGGACTCGACTTCCTATATTGATAACATGCATATCCTGGGCCCTGAGCTGAACCGCCTGTATTCAGCCTATGAAAAAGACCCTGCCTCATTGGAAAAGACAGCTGCAGACAGCAGGTTCGTGATACAGCAGCCGCTGGAATCGAACGGAGAAGTTTCTGGGTATATAGAGACCCGTATTTCAAAGGATGACGTCCAGGGTAAAATAATTGAGATCATAATGGACAGCCTGACCGTTCTGCTGATTTCATTGATTTTTATTACCGAGCTGCTTTTTTTCATGTTTATTTTCATTTAAATCAGTTTGAAGGACAAAGAAATATACAAGATACAATGAAGAAATCAAAAATATACAACCTGATCCGGCCGGATGCATTTCTTTTCTGCTTTGGCATTGACCTGCCTGTTTCGTTTATCCCGCTTTACGCAGGCCAGCTGTATACCCCGATTTTCGGTTTGTCAAAAGAGTATGTCATGGGGCTGCCCATTTCAGTTTCAATGCTGTTTACAACTGTCGCTTTCCTGGCCGGGGGTTACTGGATCGACCGCAGGGGGTGGCAGCATACCCATTTCTGGGGAATCCTGCTGGCCGGATGCGGCCAGATCCTGTCAGGAACAGCGCCGTCGGTCGAACTTTACATTATTTCAAGGGGTGTGTACGGATTCGGTTACGGACTGGTTTTCATGTCCTACATGGGATTTGTCTACAGCAACACATCGGATGCAAACCGAACCACCGGATTTGCCACCATGAGTGCCGGCATGTACTCGGGAAGTATCTGCGGCGGGGCCATAGGCGGGATGCTGGCTGAGCGGCTCGGGTTTCAGAACGTATTCTTTATAGCTGCGTTCTTTATATTGATTACCCTGGTTTACACCATGGCATTTATGAAAGAAGCCTATCACTATCCAGAAAAAAAACCTTCAGGCCAGTACGGAAGGTCCCACAAGGCAAACCTGAAACTTATCTTAAAGTTTGTCACCAACCGCAACATCCTGTCACTTCTGGTGCTTTTAAGTATCCCGGCCGCCATTACACTGGTAGGGGTGCTGTATTACATCAGCCCGGTTTACCTGGACCGCATGGGGGTCGCCCAGGCGAATATCGCCCGGATTCTCATGATCAACGGGGTTTTCATGATCTATATTTCCCCAATGCTCAGCCCCCTGATGGACCGTTCCAAAGACAAGCGTGTTTTTATCATTTCAGCAGGTATCATAGGCAGCCTTGGAATGCTCAGCTTTTTTTTCATCAAGGGGCTCTGGGCTATCGTTTTTGTCATTTTCATACTGAGTCTTGCCGCCGCCATCGGCCATTCGTCACGAACGGTCTTTGCCCTGCAGCAGAAAATAGCCGTTGAGATAGGCGGCGGCCAGGCCATGAGCCTTTACCGGACAATAGACCGTATCGGCTGGGTTCTCGGACCGCTTATTTTAAGCGGGATCGTGGCATCGGGCAACATTGAAAATGGCCTTGCAATGGTGGGCGGAATTTACCTGGTTTTGACCCTGCTGTTTATTCTTGTTTCCAAAAAGGAGCCAGAGCCCGGGAAAACATAAGCCGGGTAAAAAATCAATTTTCATTTCTATTGAATTGATGTATAATTTTTTGTGCATGTTAGAGAAAAACAGGCTGTGCATAAAACACTACACATAAATTTAATTTATTTTACAGGCGATTTAATTATGGGCAAACATGTATTTTTCAAATGCCTTATCCTGCTTGTGTCATTGAGCATGATCATGGCTGCTTCAGCCTTTGCAGGCAAAGAATTCAAGGTAGCACCGGTAAAAAAAGACAATGGTGAAAAGTTCAGGATAGGATATCTTGAAGGGGGAAAGTACCAGATGTACCCCGCCGTGCTCAGGGGGATCGTGGCCGGGCTTGCAGAGCTGGGCTGGATCCAGAGCGCGGATATCCCGGAGTTTGAAGATACCGGCGACACGTCAAAGATCTGGGAGTGGCTGTCTGAAAATATCAGGAGCGACTACCTTGTATTTCCTGCGGACGCCTACTGGTCTTCCGGGTGGGACAGCGATCTGAGGCAGAAAAACAAGGACACTATTATTAGTCGCCTGTCGGGCAAAAAAGACATTGACCTGATGATCGCCAACGGCACCTGGGCCGGGCAGGATCTTGCCAACAGCGATCATGCCGTTCCTGTGATTGTCTGCTCCACCAGCAATCCCATCCAGGCCGGCATTATCAAAAGCGAAACCGATTCCGGTTTGAGCCATGTCCATGCGCGTGTTGACCCCACCCGCTTCCAGCGGCAGGTCAGTCTTTTCCATGACATTGTCGGGTTCCAGACACTGGGAATCGCTTACATTGACACGGTAGCCGGCAGGAGCTACGCTGCTGTCCAGGATATCGAAGCCATGGCCGAACAGATGGGATTCAGCATCGAACGCTGCCTGCTGCCGGACAAAGTCGAAGGCCAGGAGCTTGTGGATTTGACGGCTGAATGCCACCGCAAGCTGGCCGGAAAGGTGGATGCGGTCTACATTACAGTGCAGACCGGGGTGACCCTCAAAAGTCTTCCGCAATTGATGGAACCGTTGAATGAAAAAGGTATTCCAACCTTTTCCCAGGGTGGATCACACGAGGTGGAACACGGTGTACTGCTGAGTATTTCCCAGGACAACTACCGGTACGTATCGATGTTCCATGCCGAAACCATTGCAAAGGTCCTGAATGGCGCTTCACCAGGCGAGCTTGACCAGGTGTTCGAAGATCCGCCCAAAATAGCCATCAACATTGCAGAGGCTGAAATAATTGGATTCAATCCGTCGGTGGATATACTCAGCGCGGCAGACGAGATCTACACCACGATAGAAACGGTTCCATAAACCATGGACAATCCGTTTCCCTGCAAGGTTGCCATAATGTTCGGCGGGCAGTATGCCGAGCATGATATCAGCATTTTCAGTTTCATCAACCTGTATCGTGGCCTGCAGTCGGATCAGCCCTCACAGCAGATCCGGCTGTCCGGCATATATTATCTCATGAGGGACGGACGGGTGCTGTTATCAAAAGCTGACCTGGCCAGACCGGCCAGGGACTACATGGATATGTCACAGGCTGAAGTCCTTTCGCTTCCCGGTGCTTTTTCCAGGATGAAAGACCGGGACGAATTCATGTACCTGGTCTGTGACGGAGCCCTGGGAGTGGATGGACGATTCTCCGGCCTTGCACAGGCCATGGGCATTGCAGGCACTTTTGGATCCAACCTCGGATTCAGCCTGAGCCGGAGCAAATTTCACATGAACCAGTTTGTCGGGACCAATTATCAGGATATCCATATTCCCCTGACCCTGTATATTCATGATCTCGATGAGCTGAACAAGGCCTTTGAGACTTTTGAAGGCCGGCGGATTGTCGTAAAGCCCGCTTCATTGGGGTCAAGCATACACACCGATGTATTTGTCTGCACTCCGGACCGGCACGCCGATATCACCGGGCTGGCAGGCAGTATCCTGGAACTCGATACAAGGGCCATGATCCAGGAATATATATCCGGCAGGGAAATCGGATGCTACTGCATGGAAAAGAACAGCAAAGTCGATATCCTCGGCCTCAGAGAGTTCAAAAAACCGGCATATTCATTGATACTTGGAACAAAGGACAAGTACCTGTCGTTGCACAAAGAGGGTGACAACGGCTTTTTGAAATCCGATATTCCCGCTGTATCCCGATTTGCAGAAAGGCTTTTCAGGGATGCCGACTGCAGGAATCTGGCGCGCATGGATTTTATCATCTCGGATGAAGGTAGAATATTTTTTCTTGAAAACAATATCAACCCGGCATTGCGGGGTATGATCGAGGCTTACAGGAATAAATACAGTTATGTTACAGTTTATGATATGCTCAAGCTGCTGGTTGAAAACGAGACAGCACGCGTACCTGTTAACACCGAATTTTACCTGGATATAAACCGGTTATGAGAATCCTTTTATGTGTCAAGCGCGACCTTGAAGGCTGTATCGCCCTGAATCACGCGATTAAAACCCTTGAATCCCACAAGCTTTCGATTGTACTGAGCGACAGGTTCACGAGGTTGGAACGTAGCATAGCACAGTCAGCCGCATTTATTTTCTATGAACGGGATCTTCTGGTCAGGCACCTTTTCCCGCTTATCGAACTTGCAGGATCGGGGGAAACTCAATCCTGCCTGACATTCAACCAGATTCAGGACAAGTATGAAATCCCGGTGATGATTGCCGATGACATCAATTCCCTGGAATGGGAGGCCTATATCCGCGATTTTGACCCGGATATTGTTTTATCCGTGCGCAATGACTTTATATTCAAAAAAAATATAATCAATATTCCAAAACTGGGCATTTTCAATGTACATCCCGGATCGCTGCCGGAATACAGGGGAGTTTATGCGCCTTTCAGGGCCATGTTCAACAAAGACAAGCTTGCCGGCTGCACCCTCCACAAAGTGGATACAGGCATCGATACCGGGCCTGTTGTCGGTATTTCAACCATGCCCATCGATTATTCAAAATCGGTGCTGTGGCACATGTGCCAGCTTTATCCCCTGGGCATTGACCTGTTCGCCAGGATGCTTTCAAAATACGAGACCGAAAAGACAATCACCACCACTGCACAGGATGATACCCGAAAACGGTACTATACCTTTCCGACCGCCGAGGAATTCTCGGAATTCAGGCAGGGTGGATACAAACTGATCGATCACCGGGAATACATGGATATACTGGAGCTGTTCAAGCCGTCATCGGCAAAGGATCCTGCTTTATAAGCTTTGCCGGCTGTTTTTGATAATGGTACGCCTGATTTCGTCTGCGATTTGTTCTGCCTTAACGAGTTGCTGCGCAGAAAGCGCTTTTTTTATTTTTTCTTTGAATTTGATGGATGCCGCATCTTTGTTTTCAGCCGCGATCGTGTACCAGGCATAGGCCTTTTTCAGATCTGCATCAACCCCGTCGCCCTTGTAGTACATTGAGCCGAGCAGGGCCTGGGCCGATACCGAACCTTTTTGTGCGGCCTTGATATGCCAGTAGATTTCCTGCCCCGGATCGCTGTCCCTTGCCGTAGAACCGGAACAGCCGGCCAGCAGCGCAAGGTTAAGGCCCATGAATAGTGACACGATGATGACAGTTGCTTTTTTTATCATGCCTATTCAGCGATAATGCGTGTACATGAATTAATGGTGAAATTATCAAACGCCATTTGTGCCGGGCATGCGCTCTCGCCGGTTTGTGTGCCTGGATATGTCTGCAGTTTGAAGCGGAGCCTGAGTTTTTCGTCTGACGGAGTCGAAAACCGGTACATCAGCTGCCATTGATTGTCCGTGCCATGATACGCGGACAGGACATTGTCTTTTTTTACCACCCGCAAACTGCCCTTGTCATCGATGGAATCTCCCTTGAAGTCTTCTATCTTGTTTTCGCCCTCCTGGTCGGCCCTTGCCTTGAAATACAATGGTTTTCCCGGTGAAAGAGATGCATAGACTTTATAGCTTTTTTCGTCCATCAGGGTTTGCATGACAATGCCGGCGTTGAGGCTGCAGTTATCGCCGGGGCTGGTGATGAAAAATTCATAATCAGCCTGCAGGTCAAAATCGTTTTCAAATGTGAACAGGGCGTAAACCTGGGTTTCACAGGGTACAGGGTCTGGTGCTTCGAGCACGAGCCTGCCATCTTTTATTGACACAATCCCCGGGGATTCGGACAAAAGCAGGATATCGGCCCATTTATCAGGATCCATGAATTCAAATGTATCTGAATATGCGGCGCAATCATTATCAAGGCTGTCAGAGGCCATTCCATGCTGGGCCAATGTGATTGAAATGATTAAAAAAACAGTGAAAAGCAGGACTCGGATTATTGTTGACAGTCGTCTCATGGGTGCTTGTCCCCGGATTCATTGTTTGATATTGGGATTTTATAAGCGATACCAGATATCGGGTTGAAAAGCAATCATAATTCGTTGCATTCTGCCGGATAAAGCGACCGCGGCCGTGTCCCGGCGGCATCCTGTGCCGATACCAGAAAAAAAGGGGAGCAT